>JADZAR010000190.1 GCA_020852475.1 Nitrosomonas sp. | reverse complement strand
TGTTCGATGAGCTGATCGGGAAAGACAATCATGTTTTTTTCATGCCGGATCTGGTTAATCAGGACATAGCCATCGCCATAGCCGGAAAAAATATTCTGCTGTCCGAAATGTGCGAGATGTAATTTCACTGTGTGCTTCTCCTTGTTCGTAGTTTTGTCAGTAAATTTTACAGACTTTCCGGCTTACCGTTTTGTTCATATTGCTATGGATTGCTTGTAACGAGATTGCATTTAAGTCTATTCCTGATTGCTTTGAATGTTTTGAGAGAGGATGGGTGTGGTCTTGTCACAGTAACAGCCGGGTAAAGCAGGATTTTCTGGTTTGTGCGGCGGGTCAGGAAAATCCGGTATTCCGGCATGATGTTGTCAGATTTCTTTACAGATTTGTATTTTTCTTGTTAATCAACACGCGGCGTATGTTTGCAATATATTAATTTATAAGCATAAATTAATATAGCGGAGATATGGCATAAATATTGCTAGCGAAATATATGAATAGCTTGCAATCCTTTTTCGCACAGCTGGTTTTATTGTCAGTTGACATTCAGCAGTTTTGTCGCGTGACGGATTTATGGGGCTTGATGTGTTTTTTATCCTGTTTCCCGATGTGAAAAGGTATTACTGTTATTCGTAGGCATTCATTTACACCATGAATCTATACATTTGTGGCGATGTCTGTCATAAAAAAAACAAGCGTATTAAATGATAAGAATAATTCATATTTAGAAATGGCTGCATATGACATTGCTTCGCGCCGTACAAAACCATAAATCGCTCATGTTTTCACAACATCCCACTAACAAAGCGATCAGCCTGGGTTTTGGCCTGATTGTTTTTATTTTTGCAGTGATGGTTATCATCAGCTTTACCGAAATCGTTACGCTGCAGAAAAAATCCAGGACCGTTACGCAGACGGATATTCCGACCTTATATGTCAGTACTGCAATGGAAAGCCTCTTGAATCAGACATTGGGTTCGTTACGTAGCTGGATGCTGCTGAAAGATGATCAATTCAAAAACGAGCTGCAGGAAAACTGGGTAAAAATCCGCATTGCGGAAGCGCAGATGGTGCAATTGTCACGCAACTGGAATCACTCGGCTGATCGTTCCCGGCTCGATACATTGCGCGATATTCTGAATAGTTTTGAGCAAGTGCAGCTTGAAATTCTTAAATTGGCGCATCAGGATGGCAATTTACCGGCTAATCAATTGCTGGCGGAAAAAGTAACGCCGCTGCTGCTGTCAATGACTGATCGCGTCATCGAATTGGTCGATCTGGAAGAACAAGGAGAAGTTAATCCGGAGCGCAAGAAACTGCTCATTGTCCTGTTTCGCTTCCGTCATACGCTGGGCAAAGCGCTTGCGCATATCCGCTCTTATATTCTGACGGAAAAGGAGCATTTTATTCATGATTTTAATGCGGCCTGGCAGGCGAATCAGCAGTACCTGGATGTGCTGCATACAATGACTGATCTTTTGCCGGCGGATGGCGGGAGCGTTATTGAAGACCTGGCGCGAAACAGGGAAACATTGACCGCATTGATGCAAACAGTACTCTCGATCCGGCAAAGCGAAGATCACAATCGCGCCAACTATTTGCTGAGAACGCAGGTTATAGAGATGAATCAGCAGATCAGCGGTATTCTCAATCAAATGATTGTCAATCATCAGCGCCTGCTGCAGCGCGACAACGCTGTGGTGGCCGACTCCATTGATGATTTCAAGAACAAACTACTGATTACTTCGTTGATCGCTTTTCTGGTGACGATATGGCTTGGCATCAGGATTTACTATAAATTATCGGCGGCTCAGATCACGATAGACCAGCGTGCGGTGCTGATCGACCAGAACATTATGATCGCTTATCTGGATCAGAACGGCTGTGTCAAAGAGATCACCAATTCCTTGTGTCGCGCACTGGATGGCGTTAAATCCGATTTCATCGGTAAGCCAAGTTTCTTTTTTCTGCCAGACGGGGACAATGATCCCCGCTACCTGCAAATCATTCGAACGATTCAAACAGGGCAGATCTGGGAAGGCGAGGTCGAAATCACACATCATGATCAGGAAAAAATCTGGCTGTATTCCAAGGTCATTCCTGCCGCCGTGGATGAGAAAGGTCAGAAGCAAGGCCAAAATCAAGGCCAAAATCAAGGCTACACCAATATTCTGCAGGATATAACCGACAAGAAACGTATCGAGGCACTCTCGATTACCGACAAATTGACTTCGTTGTTCAATCGGCGTCATTTTGATAATGTTCTGGATTTACAGTTGAAACACGCGCAGCGTGCAAATACGCCGATTGCGCTGTGTATCCTGGATATCGATTTTTTTAAGAACTATAACGATTGCTATGGCCATCAGGCGGGTGACCATGCGCTAACTGAAGTGGCGCGTGCACTGAAACAGAATCTCAAACGGACGAATGATTTTATTTTCAGACTCGGAGGTGAGGAATTTGGCATCATTTTCAGCAATATGAATGCTGACCAGATCAACGACATATTGCATCAGATACAGCGCAGCATTATCGCATTGGCGATCAGACACGAGCGCAGCCGGGTACACAATTATCTGACCGTATCGATGGGATGCAGGGTGTGCGTACATGCGAGAGATATCCAGTCCGACACGCTCTATCTGGCCGCGGATAATGCGCTGTATCAGGCCAAGAAAGCCCGGAACAGTATTGTGGTGGTTTGAAAACCTGTTTAAGCGTGCACGGAAAACTTCGGTTGGCCCTTATCTGAAAAGGCTGATGGTATGAATGAATCGAACAATTTGAACAATACACGTTCATCACAAATGGTGAGTTACATAATGGCATTTATAGCGCGCCGCTTTTTAATTTTTGCTATAGCACAATTTGCTGTAATAAGGCGTTATGGCGCTCCATTGCAACTAAAGTTTTTAGGTTGATCCCAATATGCTTGCTTACTTCATATATGCTGTTCTTTTTCGTTCGACTTTCTTTGCGCTGTGTCTCTTGATCGAGATTCTGAATCGATTCTGAGAGACCTTTGTACGGCTACTACGCGGCACGATAATTGCGTTAAAAATTTGCGAAAAATGCTCATTTACCCCGTGTAAACTCCGCTTTTTCGCAAATTTTTGCCTTATTCTCGTACCGCTCATGACGCCGTGCAAAGGTCTCT
>JADZAR010000189.1 GCA_020852475.1 Nitrosomonas sp. | reverse complement strand
TTGGTTTTTCCGGAGACTTTTTTGTGTGAGTCAGGCTGCATCAGCTGACTCTTCCCGTTGGCAACAGTATGCCATTTCAAATTCTGTCGGTGGAATATTTCCAATTGGTTCCAGTAACCGGCGATTGTTGAACCAGTCAACCCATTCCAGGGTAGCAAATTCCACTTCACTCATGTTGCACCATGGGCCGCGATGCCAAATGACCTCTGTTTTGTATAATCCATTCATTGTCTCAGCCATCGCATTGTCGTAAGAGTCACCGACACTATCAACAGAAGTTTCAATACTGGCTTCCGTCAGGCGTTCCATATAGCGAATTGACAGATATTGACTGCCATGATCGCTGAGATGGATAACCCCCGTTGGTTTCTCGCCGTGCCCACAACGCCTGTTCCAGTGCATCGTGTTGCGCCCATTTGCGCAGCGTCTCAGCAATACAACCAATCTTAGATACTATCGCTGTACACTCCGACGAATAATCGTCCTGGTGTTCTCGCAATAACCGGACAACGCGTTCCCGTTCTTCCGGTGAATATCTCATTTGTTTTTTCATTACTCTATCCTCTCAAGAAATAGAGTCTCCGGCAATCCCGCACTGATTCAAGGCCTCCTTCTTGTTTTATCCATGAGGTATTCGGCAAAACTCCCTGAATCAGATATCTGTCTCATGTCGAATCGTTTATGACTATAATTAATGTGCAATTGATAATCTGTGATTAACTTCATATTACTCATGAATTTCGCAGCCAAAGATTTTAATTCGGCGGACAAGTGTAATCCGCGCTACTCAAATCGAGCGACAAATTCACGCCAGAAAGTTTGAAACAAGGCTATTTGACCAGATAGATTCTGAACAATGATTAATAAAATTACTGTCTGGCCATAGCAACCTGTTAATAAAAACCATATCTTATTTTTCATGACGCAATCCATGATCACTCACAAAAAAAATACACCTCAGGTTGAATATCACGCCTTAATGCAGGCAGGCGAGTTAAAACCGGATATTGATCAGGCTAATGCTGTTAATGCTCTGGAGCGCCTGCATGAAGAACTAACGCATTACTCTCCTTCGGGTATCCGTAAACGCAATTGGTTATCACGCCTTTTTTCTCATACTGACGGCACTCCGGAGCCTCCCAGTGGAATATATCTCTTTGGCGGCGTTGGTCGGGGGAAATCGATGTTGATGGATTTGTTTTATGAAACTGCCCCGTTATCGAAGAAGCAGCGCATACATTTTCAGGAATTTATGCTGGATGTTCACGCGCATTTAAAGGCTTGGCACAGTCTTTCGACGCAGGAGCGTAAACTGGCTTTAAGCGATATCTCCCGTGATAGAAAAATTGACCTTGATGATCCGATACCCGCTATAGCACACCAAATCGCCAGCACAACAACATTGCTGTGTTTTGACGAATTACAGATTACCGACATTGCTGATGCAATGGTAGTTACACGGTTATTCCAGGAATTGTTTGATCAAGGCGTAGTGGTTGTCTCCACATCCAACCGGGCGCCGGATGAGCTTTATAAAAACGGTTTAAACCGCCATCGTTTCATTCCATTCATTGATCGTATCAAGGAGAGGATGGAGATTATTCCGCTAAACGGCCCGATAGACTATCGCTACGACCGACTGAAAGGCGTGGAAACCTATTTTCATCCGGTGAATGACGTAACAACAGCGGCGTTATCGACTATTTTTTTTCGGCTAACAGACCGTAATATCGAAGACCGTGACAAAGTACCCAGCGGCGAACTGATTGTTCAGGGACGCAAATTGTTTGTTCCGAAGTCTGCACGTGGCGTAGCAGTATTTTCTTTCAAGCGTCTCTGCGCCAATCCTTTGGGAGCAGCGGATTATCTTGCCGTGGCCAAGGCCTACCATACAGTGATCATGGTTGCTATTCCGCAGTTCACGCACGAAAATGCCAGTGAGGCCACCCGGTTCATGCACTTTATTGACGCGTTATATGAGTATAACGTTAAATTTCTGTGTTCCGCTGCAGCGCCACCCGAACAATTATATCGCTCGGGCAATATCGGCTTTGAATTCGAACGCGTGATCTCACGCCTGATGGAAATGCAATCGAATGATTATCTGGTACGCGGCCATGGTAAATTACCCCCCAAGTCTGCCTAACACTTCAATTGCACTTACCGACTCATTGGTTGTTTCTGCCTGGCGGCGACGATATAACCGACAACAGCCCCCAGCAACATACCCAGAGGACTGGCGATAAAAATGCCAACAGTTGCCGCCTGTTGTGTATCGCGTGTAATGAGCATGGGCCCGAAAAATCCAAAAACAAAACCAAAACCGCCCAGAATTAACGCCCCACTGAAAACAGCCGCCGCCATGCCAATGTTTTTTCCGGAAAGCCATCGCCAGGAATACCAGCTCACCAACACGGCAGACGATAAAGATATTGCGGTATTGATCCACTCTTCCAGACTGGTGGTAATCGAGAACATGGTTCTCATAAAAAACAAGACAAGCAAAAAGATAAGTGAAATGGTTATTAATTTAAGCAGTTGCGTCATAGGAGCAAATTAAAACATACATGGACAGTTATGCTGCACGATAATATAAAGCACGATTCTTTCCTTCCCGTTTGGCCTGATACATGGCGGAATCCGCATTGGCTATAAGTATTCCAATGGTCTCACCATCATACGGATAGACCACAATACCGATGCTGGAGCCAATCGTCACACTATTACTGTCCTTTAATTGTATTTCCGTTTTGAAACGATTAAGCAGATTCTCCACAAAATAGTCTATTTCACTGCGACTTTCATCTGCCACATTAAAAGCGATGACAAATTCATCGCCCCCCAGTCGTATCAGAATATCTTCCTTGCGAATTGCTGTTTTCAGACGATTGGCAATCTCAATCAGCACGTTGTCTCCCGCTTTATGGCCGAAATGATCGTTGACTTCCTTGAAACCATCCAGATCAATAAGCAACAGCACCAGCTGTTCATTATTCTTTTTTGCATTCGTCAGCATGATGTCCAGCAATTGCTCTCCCGCGCGCCGGTTAAACAATTGCGTCAACGGATCATGCTCGGATTCATATAAAACGCGTTCCATCTGAAAAGTGCGTTCCGTTACATCAATAACAAGCCCTTCAATCAGATCTTCTTCATTTTTGTTTTGGTCATTATGCACAATCGAAAATAAACAATGCAACCATCTCTCTTCACCGCGACAAGCCTGCTCAAGCTGAAGATCACACGCCACGGATTTGTGCGTCACGAGAATATCATTCAGTAAATCATGAACCTGATGCGGGTCTGAAAACAATTCGGGCAGATAGATATTTTTCTTTTTCAGTCGGCGCTCTATCCCTGCTATACCCACTATTTTCTGGAAAGCTCGATTGGATGATCTCAAGTGAAAGTTTTGATCCAACAGAAAAATTCCGGCACTGGCGCGTTCAAAAATCAATCTGAAATGTTTTTCCATTACCTCAACCTGATTACGCAACTGCCGCTCCTGTGCGAGGGTATCTCGTACCGAAATAAGCAATTTATTGATGTCGGCCACTAAATTGCCAATTTCATTATTTTCATATCCTTTTGGGCAATGTAGACGATCATTATCGCCCGGTTTGATGTTATGCAGATTATCTGCAATCGACTGGATTGGCGTCGTTAACAAGCGTCGCATCATAATCAGCACTAACATGGCTACTATAATAATCAGAACGAGCAGAATCACCATCTGTTCCAACGCGGCATGCATGACGGATTGATTCAGCAATTCTTTATTCAAGCGAATCTGCAATATGCCAATCCGGTCTGCAGCTTCAAACGGGTTATACAGTGAAAAAAATAAGGAAGCAGAAGCATCCAGTGATACGGCATCGTCAGATGTCACCTCCATGCCCGTTCTGCTCGTCAGGATGGCTGCTGAAATAATATCGTTTTCCAGCAACCCATCAATAACTTCTCTCGCCAGATCATCGTTATCAAGATACGCCGAAATTTCTGCTGGAATTTTTACTGTCACAAACAATTGTTCAATGGCTTTTTCCATGTCATTCTGTTGTGCAGTCAAATTATAAAAATAAAATACTGTTGACGTGACAATGGCAAAAAAAACTGCGCCAGACGTGACTATCCGGGTGACATGCAAATGTAGCTTATGATTCATTTCATTAAATTCCGTTGACGCGTGTATGATCACTATTCCAGACTACATTGAATTTTATCACCCAATTACTGTTGGCGTATTTCTATCATGCTAGTGCCGAACACGCTCGACTTTTGCAAGCTTGCGGCCTCGCCGACCATCGAAAATACCCGCCTCAAATACAGTTTGATAAATAACGACGACAGCGACCAAAACTTCGGCAGGAAAAACAAAAAAAACAGCATGTTCCGGTTCGATGAAATTGCTTTGAATATCGTTACGAAATACAGCGCATTCATGTCGTGGCGAACTGTCCTGATTTGAAATGAATTACGTAACCCGATCGCCATGCGTATAATAGGCGCTTTTCCAAAAAACTTATCGTTGATCCACTGTTAATACGCAAACATGACTCAGGAAACTTCGCCTCTCCCATCACTTCATCAGGATGAAAATCAGATCATAACAGAGCGTCGCGCCAAGCTAAGCGCACTGCGTCAGAAAGGTGATGCTTTTCCAAACACCTTTCGCCGCGAACATCTGGCTGCGACACTGCACGCACAGTATGGCGAGCAATCCAAGGAAACCCTGGAAAACACACCAGTGCATGTCAAAGTCGCTGGGCGCATGATGCTCAAACGTGTCATGGGAAAGGCGAGTTTCGCGACCATTCAGGATATGAGCGGACGTATACAGCTATTCATTTCCAACAACGATACCGGCGA
>JADZAR010000188.1 GCA_020852475.1 Nitrosomonas sp. | reverse complement strand
TTCATCGGCTCATGTACCAATTCGCGCATCGAAGATTTGCGCGCAGCTGCGCAAGTGGTCAACGGTAAACATGTGGCGCCTTCTGTTAAACTGGCGTTAGTTGTACCCGGTTCAGGTCTGGTAAAACATCAGGCGGAGCAGGAAGGATTGGATAAAATCTTTTTGGCGGCAGGTTTTGAATGGCGGGAGCCGGGGTGTTCGATGTGTCTGGCGATGAACGATGACCGTTTGAATAGAGGCGAACGCTGCGCGTCGACATCCAATCGTAATTTTGAAGGCAGACAAGGGTCGGGTGGACGAACACATCTGGTTAGTCCCGCGATGGCCGCTGCAGCGGCAATTGCAGGACGATTTGTTGATGTCAGAACGATGAATTAGGGGTTTTATTATTTATAATTATTTTTCGAGGCAAAAATTATGAAACCAATAACCGTTATACTTTCGCTATTCATAATTGTCACGCTATCAGCCTGCAATACCATGGCGGGTCTCGGCAAGGATATTCAGCAAGGCGGCGAAGCCCTGGAGCGTACTGCGCAATAATACTTACCGATGGAAAAATTTCAAACCTTTACTGGCATTGTTGCACCGCTCGATCGCGCGAATGTAGATACAGATGCCATTATTCCCAAGCAATTTCTTAAATCGATCAAACGCTCCGGTTTTGGCGTTAATCTGTTTGATGAATGGCGCTATCTGGATCATGGTGAGCCAGATATGGATGTGTCGAAGCGACAGATTAATCCGGATTTTGTCTTAAACCAGAAACGTTATCAGGGCGCACAGATATTACTCGCACGCGACAATTTCGGCTGCGGCTCCAGCCGCGAGCATGCGCCTTGGGCGTTGCAGGATTATGGCTTTAAGGTCATTATTGCACCGTCTTTTGCGGATATCTTTTTTAATAATTGCTTTAAAATTGGCCTGTTGCCGATAACGCTGGATCATTCGGTCATGGATCGGCTATTCAATGCGGTTAACGAAATCGAAGGTTACGTTTTAACGGTGGATTTGCAAGCGCAGACGCTGACAACTCCAGATGAGGAGAGATTTACATTTACAGTGGATACCTTCCGCAAGCATTGCCTGATCAATGGTCTGGATGAGATCGGTCTAACCCTGCAACACGCCGGAAAGATAAAACAGTTCGAACAAAAGCGCCGCGCGGAACAACCTTGGTTATTTTTATAACTGACAGATAAATCATGACCATGAACATTGCTATTTTGGCGGGTGACGGCATCGGCCCGGAAATTGTCGCACAAGCCGTGCGTGTGCTTGATGTATTGAAATCCGATGGACTGGATATAACACTTGAACACGGACTGATTGGCGGTTGCGCAGTCGATGCCATGGGAGAACCGTATCCCGAAACGACACACCAGTTGGCTTTACAAGCTGATGCTATTCTGCTTGGCGCGGTCGGTGGGCCTAAATATGATGCATTGCCTCGCGCGCAGCGTCCTGAAAAAGGACTGCTCGCCATTCGCAAGGCATTAAATCTGTTTGCCAATCTGCGCCCGGCTATTCTGTACCCCGAGCTTGCAGCAGCTTCCAGTTTGAAAGCGGAAATTGTTTCCGATCTGGATATTTTGATTGTGCGGGAATTAACCGGTGATATCTACTTTGGTGAACCACGCGGAATTGAAATGCGCGATGGGCTGCGTGTCGGTTATAACACCATGATATACAATGAAACAGAAATTCAACGTATTGCGCACGTGGCTTTTCAGGCAGCACAAAAACGAAAGCGGTCGTTGTGTTCCGTAGACAAAATGAATGTTCTGGAATGCACGCAGTTATGGCGAGATGTGGTTGAAGAAGTCAGCAAGGATTATCCCGATGTCACATTGTCACATATGCTGGTAGATAATGCGGCGATGCAGCTGGTACGAAATCCAAAGCAGTTTGATGTGATTGTCACCGGAAACATGTTTGGCGATATTCTGTCTGACGAAGCGTCCATGTTAACAGGATCAATCGGCATGCTGCCTTCGGCTTCGCTTGACAGTAATAACAAGGGCTTGTATGAGCCTATTCATGGGTCGGCGCCGGATATTGCCGGACGGGATATCGCTAATCCACTTGCAACAATTCTTTCGGTAGCCATGATGCTGCGTTACACGTTTAATCAGGAAGATGCAGCGCAACGCATAGAGAATGCTGTCAAGAAAGTTCTGGCCCAGGGGCTGCGTACGCGCGACATTGCCGGTGAAGGCATGCAAATTATCGGAACCCGGGCAATGGGCGATGCAGTATTGTCTTACTTGTGACAACGGTAATTTTCGTTTACATGTGGTTTTTTATTTTTGATTCTTTGGAAAACAGATAACATAATGAAACAGGTTGGTTTTGTCGGTTGGCGCGGCATGGTGGGTTCTGTGCTGATGCAGCGCATGCGCGAAGAAGATGATTTTTCCCTGATTGATCCCGTATTTTTTTCAACGTCTCAACAGGGCGAGAGCGGTCCGGATATTGGCAAAGCAACGCCTCCGCTTAAAGATGCTTATGATTTGTCCGCGTTAGCTGAAATGGATATGATTATTACCTGTCAGGGCGGCGATTACACGAACAAAGTAGTCAAGGAGTTGCGTAAATCAGGATGGCAGGGGTATTGGATTGATGCTGCATCTGCTCTGCGAATGGATGATGACGCGGTCATTATCCTCGATCCGGTCAACAAACCGGTAATCGAACAGGCACTCCATAATGGCATAAAAAATTATATCGGTGGTAATTGTACTGTCAGTCTGATGTTGATGGCGGTAGGTGGTCTGATAGAAAAAGGTCTGGTGGAGTGGGTTAATGTGATGACTTATCAGGCGGCATCAGGTGCCGGCGCACGTAATATGCGCGAATTACTTCAACAGATGGGTGAGGCACACCGCGTCGCCAAGGATTTGCTCAACGATCCGGCATCAAGCATACTCGATATCGACCGGGAAGTTGCCGGTACGCTGCGCGACAAGAATTTTCCGGTTGAGAATTTTGGTGTGCCATTGGCTGGAAGTCTTATTCCCTGGATCGATAAGGCAGTGGCAAATGGCCAGAGCCGTGAGGAATGGAAAGGACTGGCGGAAACCAATAAGATTATGGGCAAAAAAGATCATCCGATTCCTGTTGATGGAACCTGCGTCAGGATCGGTGCCATGCGCTGCCATAGTCAGGCATTGACCATGAAATTAAAAAAGAATATTCCGCTGGATGAAATTGAAAGCATTATTGCAAGCGCCAATGACTGGGTACAGGTCATTCCGAATGAGCGAGAAGCGACTACGACAAAGTTAACGCCGGCAGCAGTTACCGGTTCATTAACCATACCTGTCGGACGTATCCGTAAATTAGCGATGGGCGATGAATATTTAACTGCATTTACAGTTGGCGACCAATTGCTCTGGGGTGCTGCGGAGCCCCTTCGCCGAATGCTTAGAATTCTTGTACAGCATTAAATTTAAACAGTTATTGACTGATTAATAAGACGAATGTTATTGTCTTATCACAAAACCCGGCTTAGTTTCCTTTGAATTAACCGGTAATTCAAAGGGTATTTAACTCATGCGCTGTACAAGCGCATGATAGGCTTTCAGCTATTTTCTATTGTGAACTAGAGAGAGGTCTTTTGTGTACACTTCTTTTATTAGAGCGTGTTTTATACTATTCGTCTTGATATTGTCTGTTTCAGCACATACTGCTGGACTAGGCAAAATGACAGTCAATTCTGCTTTAGGACAGCCTTTCAATGCAGAAATTGATCTGGTTACTGTTAATGCAGAAGACCTTTCCTCTCTCACCGCAAGCATTGCTTCTTTGGAAGCTTATGCACAGGCAAACATACAATACGAGGCTTATTTTTCCTCTCTCAAGCTTTCGATAGAATCTCGCGCGAATGGCAGGCCCTACATCAAACTTTCTTCGCCCCAGGCAATTAATGAACCTTTCCTTAATCTGCTGGTGGAATTAAACTGGTCTTCCGGACGATTGCTGCGTGAATATATTGTTCTGCTGGACCCTGTTGATACGAAAAGATCAGAACCGGTAGCGCCTGTTGTCCGTGCGGCACCTGAAGAATCGGCGAATCCCATCAGTACAGCTGATAACGCCGGATCGGAAGCCGTATCAGCCACTACCGAAATTCCTCTAGGGCAGTCACAGAAGCCAATTCCGATATCAGACTTCCGATCAAGCGGGAGAAATTTAACCGATACGACATATGGCCCGGTTCTTCAGGGCGATACATTGTCGTCCATAGCACGGCAGGTTAAGCCTGATGGTGTCAATGTCAATCAGATGCTTGTGGCGTTGTTCAGGGCTAATCGCGATGCTTTCATCGCGAACAACATGAATTTGCTCAGAACTGGCGTTGTGCTGAAAATACCCGGTATAGAAGAATCAACTGCCATCAATAGGCAGCAGGCTGACGCTGAAGTCAAGCTACAGGTCAGTAACTGGCAAAAATACCGTGAGAATCTTGCGCGAGCTGTTCAGCAATCGGAAGAGCAGGCAGCAATAAAACAGACCGATTCTGGGCAAATAACAACAACGCTAAATGATAGCGCCATAGCCTCACGTGAAACGCCTCAAGAGGTTTTGCGGCTATCTAGTGGAGAGTACATTTCGGATGCGACCGGTGTCCAATCTGGAGAAAATGCGTTACAGCGCTTGCGTATGATGGAAGAAGACGCCATTGCAAGAAACATGGCTTTAAAGGAAGCGAATGAACGTATTGTACTGCTGGAAAACAACATTGATAATCTTCAAAAACTGTTGTCACTGCAGAATACTGAATTGGCCAAGGCTCAAGCGAATGCGCAAACTCAATTGCAGTCTTCACCAACTGGGGTAATAACGCAACAGAATTCTGATGCGCATGCGGAAATAGAATCTATTGAGGTACTGACGCCTGAATCAGATAAAGCATACTATTCCGAGTACGATCTACTTTCAGAATTGGCGGATGAGGGTCTCGATCTGGAAAAGTCTTCATCTCCCCAGTCACCTGAATCTACCGCATCAAATACAGCCTCAGTCGAGCATGCACTGCCAGCCGCCGCAAGCGCATTACTACCATCGGAATCATCGACTGAGAAGTCTTCTTTTGTTGATGGCCTTGCAAGTCTGAGTGCAAACAATATAGTTTATCTTGGCGCAGCGCTGATTATTTTGCCGCTGATTTGGCTCATGTTCAGAATGCGCACCAGAAGCAACGAAAATGAAATGCTGGCTGCTGAAGCCAGACTTGAAGAGAATGTTGCGAATCTCCGCAATAAAGCAGCTGCTGCCGTCGCGGCAGCGCATGTCGGCAGTAGTGCGATGGCGGATAATACCCAGGAAGATTTAGACGCTTTTGATCAGGATTCAGATGTATTACAAGACAAACGCGTAAATAATGAACCGGAAGCAGTCGAAGACACACCGTCTGCCGAATCGTCGATAGGATTAGACTTTTCCAGGGAAATCGATCGCTATAGCGCAGAATCTTTATCCCAGGCATCCAATGATGCATCTGACTTCGATTTGTCGGAGTCAATCAAACAGGAGTCAATCAGTAGTCAGTCATTCGATGAAATTATCGGAATCGATGCTGATGACGATAAATCCCCGGAAGCTCAACAGGTTGAGCAAGACAGGGTCGAAGGTGAGCATCTACTTGATTTTTCAGAGCAAGAATCGCACCAACCAATTGAAGAATCCTCAATTGCCCTGGATTTTGATTACGAAGCATCTACCGAAGCCTCTGATGAGAACAAGTCAACCGAAATTGAAGCACTGGAAATTGATCTGACCCATGACAATATGGAACCCGGATCTACAGCAGAAATGCCTGCTGAAACACCGCATAACGCCAGTATGGAAAATTCCCTTGAATTCTCTATTGATTCTTCTGCCGTGGACCTTTCTGACGAAAATGCATTGCATGAGCAATCGTCTGAAATTGTATCGGATGATGATTTAAACATGCTGGATTTGCTCGATTCGGATGCACTCGAATCAGAGACAGAGAAACCCAAAACAGAAGATAGTCCCGTAAAGAACAGCGCTGAAATAGATTTTTCAGGTATTGATCTTGATCTTGAAAATATTTCTGACGTTCAATCAACGGATATCACGGAAGAAATTCTGTCAACAAATGCCGAAACCAGGAATGAGCAGTGGCATGAAGTGGAAACAAAAATTGATCTGGCAAAGGCTTATCTGGATATGGAAGATAAGGAGGGTGCCAGAGAAATGCTGGAAGAAGCCATTCTGGAAGGTGATCCCAGGCAACAGGAGGCTGCCAAAGCACTGTTGAAAGATCTGTAGGAATTGACGCACGCTGATATCAATTTTAAAACCATATGTTTTCGCTGACTATGGCATTATTCATGTCAAATTATAATGAATTGTGAGAATCGTACTGATATTGGAATACGATGGGAGCAATTATTGTGGATGGCAGCGTCAGCCAACAGGGTGTTCGATACAGGACCAGCTTGAGATAGCGCTATCCAGAATAGCGCAAGACGATATTCGTGTGATTACTGCGGGTCGAACTGACACTGGAGTTCACGCGCTCTATCAGGTTATTCATTTTGATACTTTAGTCAGACGCCCTTTAAGTGCATGGATACGCGGTGTTAACGCATTTCTTCCCAAAGATATCGCCGTTTTATGGGCTGGTGAAATTTCAGAAAATTTTCATGCACGCTACAGTGCCTTTGAACGTCACTATCAATATCTGCTGTTGAATCGCCCGACGCGTCCAGGCTGCCATGATCGAAAGGTTGGCTGGTTTCATGAACCATTGGATTTACACCGAATGAAAATCGGGGCAGGTAAATTAATTGGTGAACATGACTTTTCCGCTTTCCGTGCGGCTGAGTGCCAAGCTAAATCGGCCATACGAAAACTCACACGATTGGACATATCGCAGCATGGTAATATGTTCGTCTTTGATTTGGTGGCTAATGGTTTTTTGCATCACATGGTGCGAAATATTCTAGGTTGCCTGATTTATGTCGGTAAAGGCAAATATCCTCCAAACTGGATCCAGATTTTGCTGGAAAGCCGCGATCGGTCGATGGCTGCGCCGACTTTTTCGCCTGCTGGTTTATATTTGTCAGGCATCAGTTACGATCGAAAATGGAATTTACCGCATCCTGATCAGAATTTCGGTATTGCCAATTGTTTACAGATAACATGATTTTTATAATTTCATTCATTGATAGAGACCTTTGTGCGGTGTCATGAGCGGTACGAGAATAAGGCAAAAATTTGCGAAAAAGCGGAGTTTACACGGGGTAAATGAGCATTTTTCGCAAATTTTTAACGCAATTATCGTGCCGCGTAGTAGCCGTACAAAGATCTCTGATAGTTAATTTTTCTGGCGATTATGTCTGTTCGAGTTAAGATATGCGGAATTACCCGAATTGAAGATGCGGTGTGCGCAGTGGAATCCGGTGTTGACGCCATTGGTTTTGTATTCTGGCCGCAAAGTTCGCGTTATATAACACCTGAACAGGCAAGTGAAATAACCAAAAAAATACCTGCCTTTATACATACTGTGGGCGTATATGTTGATCCAACGCCAGACTGGGTGGAGGAAACCGCAGCCGCTGCAAAGTTGAGTCTGTTGCAGTTTCATGGTGATGAAACGCCAGAATTCTGCGCGCAATTTAGCCAGCCCTACATCAAAGCTATACGCGTCAGAGATGGCGCGGATTTGATACAATACGCGCAACGATACCTGTTGGCCAAGGGCTTGTTATTGGATACTTATGCAGCGGATATGCCGGGAGGAACCGGTCATGTGTTTGATTGGGACCTGATTCCTCGTGATCTGCCGCTGCCGATTATTCTATCTGGCGGTCTGACAGCTGAGAATGTTGCATCGGCAATAAAACACGTCAATCCGTGGGCCGTCGACGTATCAAGCGGTGTTGAAGCTTCAAAAGGTATAAAAGATAAATACAAAATATCAGCTTTCATGCAAGGAGTGCGAAAATCGTGAATGTTTATGATTTGCCGGATAAGCGCGGTCATTTCGGTCCCTATGGTGGCGTGTTTGTAGCGGAAACGCTGATTTCAGCGCTTGATGTGCTCCGTGAACAGTATGAGTACTATCGGAATGATGCTGCATTCCAGGAAGAATTCGCTTATGAATTAAAACATTATGTCGGACGCCCGAGCCCGATTTATCATGCGAAACGATGGTCTGAGCAGCTGGGTGGCGCACAGATTCTTTTAAAACGTGAAGATTTGAATCATACGGGCGCGCACAAGGTCAATAATACGATTGGTCAGGCGCTGCTGGCGAGACGCATGGGGAAAACGCGTGTCATTGCCGAAACTGGTGCTGGGCAGCATGGTGTTGCGTCAGCAACAGTTGCGGCAAGATATGGCATGCAATGCGTTGTTTATATGGGTGCGGAAGATGTCCGTCGTCAGGCAACCAATGTTTATCGTATGAAGTTACTCGGCGCGGAAGTGATTCCGGTTGAATCCGGTTCACGCACATTGAAAGACGCGCTGAATGAAGCCATGCGTGACTGGGTGACGCATGTTGAAGATACGTTTTATATTATCGGCACAGTTGCCGGACCACATCCTTATCCTATGATGGTACGGGATTTTCAGACAGTGATCGGCAAAGAAGCCAGAATACAAATGCTGGAAGAATACGGCAGACAGCCGGATGCGCTTATCGCTTGTGTAGGTGGCGGCTCCAATGCGATAGGTCTGTTTTATCCGTATATCGATGATGATGCGGTAAAAATGATCGGTGTGGAAGCTGCCGGAAGAGGGCTGGAAACGGGTCAGCATGCCGCTACTTTGACGAAAGGCAGGCCTGGAGTATTGCATGGCAACCGGACTTATCTCATTCAGGATGACAGCGGCCAGATCATTGAAACACATTCCATTTCAGCCGGGCTGGATTATCCGGGCGTTGGCCCCGAGCATGCATGGCTTAAGGATATTCACCGTGCTGAATATGTCGGCATTACGGATGATGAAGCGCTGGAGGCATTTCATGCCTTATGCCGCTACGAAGGTATTATGCCTGCACTTGAATCCAGTCATGCGCTGGCTTATGCCGCCAAATACGCACCGACACTTGCCAAGGATAAACTGCTGCTGGTTAATTTGTCCGGCAGGGGCGATAAGGATATGGCAACCGTAGCACAACTGTCGGGAATCACCTTTTAGCATCATTACGTCATGATCATGCCGACCAATCATTGAATCGGATCAATTCCTTTTTGTGTATTTGCCGGATTCCTCTTACAACACTGATATGAATCGTATTAAGCAAACCTTTACTGCACTGCAAGCAAATCATAAAAAAGCGCTCATTCCATTTATAACTGCAGGCGATCCTGATCCGGAACTGACTGTTGAACTGATGCACTGCTTAGTGGACGCAGGTTCGGACATCATTGAGCTCGGGGTTCCGTTTTCAGATCCCATGGCCGATGGTCCGACAATTCAACGCTCATCTGAACGCGCATTGAAGCATCATGTTACATTGAATAATGTGCTCGACATGGTAACTCAATTCAGACGCAAGAACGAGCACACGCCTGTGGTATTGATGGGCTACGCCAATCCGGTTGAAGCAATGGGGCATGCGGTTTTTGCAGAAAAAGCACGGAAAGCCAGCGTTGATGGTGTTTTGACGGTTGATTATCCACCTGAAGAGTGCGAACAGTGGGTTGATTGTCTGGAACAACAGGGCGTGGATGCAATCTTTCTGTTATCGCCAACGACAAAACCGGAACGGATCAAACAAGTTGCAAAACTGGCAAAGGGCTATATTTATTACGTCTCGCTCAAAGGCGTGACCGGCGCCTCACATCTTGATTTGCATGACGTAAAATCAATGCTGGGAAAATTGCGCCAATCGATATTCATTCCCATCGGCGTCGGTTTTGGCATTCGCGACGAAGTAACGGCTCGTGCTGTAGCCGAGCTTGCGGATGCTGTGGTCATTGGCAGTCGCATTATTGAAGAAATCGAGAATTCATCACGCGATGAAATATTGAATAAAGTAAAACTGCTTGTTCGATCCATGCGTCAAGCAATCGACGAAAAACTTATTACAACTTAATCTTCAGCAGGGTAGTGCATTCATGAGCTGGTTCCAGAATATCATACCGCCAAAAATCAAACGTAAAGAAAATGGCGAAAAAAAAATCGTACCGGAAGGACTGTGGAGTAAGTGCAGTTCCTGTGAGGCGGTGCTTTATTACACCGATCTGGTAAAAAATCTGAATGTTTGCCCAAGGTGTGACTTCCACAACCGCATATCTGCCCGAACACGCATTGAATATTTTCTGGATCCGGAGAATCAACGAGAAATCGGTATTGAGGTCTTGCCCACAGATCCACTTAAATTTAAAGACAGCAAACGTTATGCTGACCGCCTGGTGCAGGCGAAGAATAGTGTTGATGAAGACGATTCTCTTGTTGTTGTGCACGGTGCCGTTTTATCCATCCCGGTTGTTGTGGCGGTATTTGAATTTGGTTTCATGGGCGGATCAATGGGCTCGGTTGTCGGAGAACGGTTTGTTCGGGGCGTCAATGCCAGTATAAAACATCAAGCACCTTTTATCTGCTTCACAGCAAGCGGCGGAGCTCGTATGCAGGAAGGTCTGTTTTCTCTGATGCAGATGGCCAAAACATCTGCAGCACTCACCCGATTAAGCCGTGAGAAATTACCCTTTATTTCCGTACTAACAGATCCGACCATGGGCGGCGTATCGGCAAGTTTTGCCTTTATTGGCGATGTCGTTGTCGCTGAGCCGGGCGCATTGATCGGTTTTGCCGGCCCCCGCGTCATCGAACAGACCGTGCGTCAAAAACTCCCGGATGGTTTTCAGCGTGCGGAATTCCTGCTGGACCATGGTGCCATTGATATGATTGTCGATCGGCGACAAATGCGTGAAAAAATTGCCAATTTGATCACCCTGCTGATGCGTATTCCCGCTCCGGTAACAGTTGCTGCGAAATGATTTCGCTTTGACGATTATTCTCATTTTCCAATAAATAGCGATTTGAATACTCCATTGAATTCGCTTTCGGATTGGCTGACTTATCTCGAGCAGCTGCATCCTAAAACCATAGAAATGGGGCTTGAGCGAATTGATTGCGTGCGTGCCGACTTGCAGCTGTCCCCGGATTTTCCGGTAATAACCGTAGGCGGAACAAACGGCAAGGGTTCTGTTTGCGCTATGTCTGAGTCTATATTGAGCGCCGCTGGCTATCGTGTGGGTTGTTATACCTCCCCGCACCTTTTGCGTTATAACGAACGTATCCGGATAAACAGAAAAGCGGTTGACGACCGGTGGATTACCGATGCTTTCGAACAGATCGAACAGAGTCGAAACAAATGTGGTATTTCATTGACTTATTTCGAGTTCGGCACACTGGCTGCAATGTACCTGTTTGAATTGCAAAAAATCGATGTAGCGATTCTCGAAGTTGGACTTGGCGGGCGTCTGGATGCGGTTAATATTTTTGACCCTGCCTGCGCCGTGCTGACCAATGTGGCGCTTGATCATATGGACTATCTCGGTGATACGCGTGAGGCAATCGGCTTCGAAAAAGCCGGAATATTCAGATCCGGAAAACCGGCAGTCTGCGCGGATACAAATATTCCTATGACTGTACAGCACTATGCACAAACAATTAATGCGCAACTGATTCAATTAGGCCAGGATTTTGGTTTCACTGCTGGCATGGATCAGTGGGATTTCTGGAGCGAAAAGAGAAAGCGCAGTGCTTTGCCACTACCGGCGTTGCGAGGTGTTTGTCAGTTAGTCAATGCGAGTACCTGTCTGGCTGCGCTCGATGCGCTGAACGATCGCCTGCCGGTTAGTATGCAGGCCATACGTCAGGGCCTGCTCAATGTCGACTTGCCAGGACGCTTCCAAGTTCTGGTCACACGGCCTGTAACAATTCTTGATGTGGCACATAATCCGGCGGCAGCGAAAGTGTTTGCGGCTAATTTGCGCTGGGCAAAGCAGGGAAATACGGATGGAAAAACCTTCGCGGTTATCGCTATGTTACAGGATAAAGACATTTCCGGTGTTATAAACGCGCTAAAGGATGACATCGATACCTGGCTGCTTGCACCGATTGAATTACCCAGAGGCGCGGACACGCGAAGTTTGCTGCAAAATCTTTACAAGTCGGGAATATCACGGGAAAATCACGCGATTTATGAATTCGAAAATACTGAATCGGCTTACGTATATGCCTGTAAGCATGCAAGCAATAATGATAGAATTTGCGTTGTGGGGTCTTTTCATACTGTCGGTGCCGTTTTGCAGTATTTGGAAAGAAAGAACTGTCAGTGATGCATGGATATTTATCAATGAATAAAAATATCACCGAAGAAGAGTTATTGCTTAGGAAACGGGCCAGAAGACGCTTAGTCGGAGCAGTGGTGCTGGTATTAGCCGCGGTTATTATTTTACCGATGATCTTCGATGAACCCAAGCCTGATACTGAAACGCATGAAATCGATATTCATCTTTTTTCCAGAGATGCGATTACCGATAATTCACCCTTGATCGCTCCATCGGGTAATGTTCTAAAAGATACTGCATCTGAGTATATCGATCAAACGGAGTTTTCAACCGATTCATCCACTGCTTATTCTGATTTGCCGCAACCTTTTGAAGAAGAAGTGCAATCTGCTCAGAAACTGGATGCCGTCCATAAACGGCATATTCCCATACCTGGCATTAAACCCCGGTTTGATAGAGCACAAGCCACATCCGCACAGACCCCTTTGATTACGCAACAGCCCGCGAGTGAAATTGCACCGCCGCCTGCTGCTGTCTCAGTTGAAAGACAAGCCTCGACTCAACCGGCAGGTGCATTTGTGGTGCAGCTTGGCGCTTTTTCAGATCAGGGAAAAGCACAGCAGCAGCAAAATATACTAACATCAAAAGGCTTTAAAGCATTTACTGAAACACTGGAGATTAATGGCAAGGTGATGACACGCGTTCGTATTGGACCGTTTGCCAACCGTCCAGCAGCGCAGGCCGAACTGGACAAACTCCGTCGGATTGGACAGGATGGTGTCATTACATCCCAATAAGTAGAGCAAATGCTGTAACTTTATCGCTGTTTTATCAATGACTCTTTTTGACTATGTTGTACTGATTATTTTTGTCATATCGATTATTTTAAGTGTCATGCGCGGCATTATCCGTGAAGTCTTATCGATTGCCGGATGGGTCATGGCATTTATAGCAGCGAGTACCTTTGCAGCCGATTTCGAACCGTTTGTGCCGACTGAAATTGGCGGATCTCTGCGTATCGTGGCTGCTTTTATTATGATCTTTGTTGGTACGATGTTTATTGCGGTCCTTGTCACTATGCTGCTTAATTTGTTGATTAAGAATGTAGGACTGGGGTTTATCGACCGCTTGTTTGGCGCCGTTTTTGGATTCGCACGTGCATTGATTATCGTGTTGGCACTGGTTTTAATTGCGGGATTTACGGCGTTGCCACAACAACCGTTCTGGCAGCAGGCGATGTTCAGCGAACCATTAGTGCTGATGGCCAGACAGGTAAAGTTGTGGTTGCCGGATGAATTGTCAAAATATATCAGCTATGACAAAACAGATAAGTCTGTTCAGTTTTTGCAGTAGTTAAAACAGACAATGATGAATTTTATTTTTTACCAGCCCGCTTAAAAGTCTACGGAGTATCGAAATGTGCGGAATACTCGGCATCGTCGCTAAATCGCCAGCAAACCAACAGCTTTACGATGGTTTGCTCATGCTGCAACATCGCGGCCAGGATGCCGCCGGTATCGTTACAGCACAAGGGAATACCTTTCACATGCATAAAGGACTGGGCATGGTACGCGATGTTTTTCGTACGCGTAACATGCGTGCACTGCTGGGTAATATGGGAATAGGGCATGCACGATACCCGACAGCCGGATCATCCCGCTCACCTGCTGAAGCACAGCCGTTTTACGTTAACTCTCCCTTTGGCATTGTGCTTGGACACAACGGTAATCTTACCAATGCAGAGCAACTGAATCAGGAGTTATTTCGCACCGATTTGCGGCATGTCAATACGCATTCTGATTCCGAAGTGTTGCTGAATGTTTTGGCGCATGAGTTGCAGGAAAGTACACGCAATTGCCATCTTGATCCGGACATTATATTTCGGGCAGTCGCGGGGGTTCATAAACGGTGTCAGGGCGCCTATGCGGTAGTCGCCATGATTGCAGGGTATGGATTACTGGCATTTCGTGATCCTTTTGGCATTAGACCATTGGTGTTCGGTTCAATTGAAACCGAACAAGGAACGGAATACATGGTTGCTTCCGAGAGTGTTGCGCTGGATACGCTGGGATTTCAGCTCATTCGGGACATTGCGCCGGGTGAAGCCATTTTTATAGACGAAAACGGCCGTTTTTATAACAAGCACTGTGCAGAGCACACAACTTTGAATCCCTGTATTTTCGAGTATGTTTATTTGGCGCGCCCGGATTCAATGATAGACGGTGTTTCAGTTTATGAAACGCGATTAAATATGGGTGAATCACTGGCTGAAAAGATCAGGAATAATATGCAGCATCTGGATATTGATGTGGTCATTCCAATTCCCGAATCCAGCCGGCCAAGCGCGCTACAACTGGCAAATCACCTGGGCATCAAGTTTCGCGAGGGCTTCGTCAAGAATCGTTACGTTGGAAGGACATTCATCATGCCCGGCCAACAGCAGCGCAGAAAATCCGTTCGCCAGAAACTCAATGCCATGAGTATCGAATTCAAAGGGAAAAATGTCTTGCTGGTCGATGATTCCATTGTGCGCGGTACAACCAGCCGTGAAATTGTACAGATGGCACGCGAGGCGGGCGCCAATAAGATTTACTTTGCATCGGCTTCTCCTCCCGTTCGCTATCCGAATGTTTACGGCATTGATATGCCTACACGGCAGGAATTGATTGCAACAGAACGTGATCCGGATGAAATCTGCCATGAAATCAGTGCGGACCATTTGATTTTTCAGGATCTCGACGCCTTGACGCAGGCCGTATCGAAAGCCAATCCGGCGTTAACCCGTTTTGAAACATCCTGCTTCAACGGCAATTATATTACTGGCACGGTAACGCCTGAATACTTAAGCACATTAGAGGCCCGGCGGCACACAGAACACGCGGATAATCCATTGGGTTCCCGAACCCGGCTGGATTTAAGCCTCGCTGTAGCCGAATGATGCGAAGATTCGCTGAATCGGCCTTACCGATAGAAAAAATTATTGAAGGAAATCACTCCAAATGTCAGATCAGCTCAAGCCAGAAACACTGGCGTTGCGTACGGGCATTCATCGCAGTCAATTCAACGAACACTCCGAAGCTATTTATTTAACGTCAAGTTTCGTTTTTGATAGCGCTGCCCAAGCGGCGGCCCGTTTTTCCGGAGAGGAAAGTGGCAACATTTATTCGCGTTTTACCAATCCGACGGTTACGGCGATGGAAGAGCGCCTCGCCGCAATGGAAGGCGCTGAAACCTGTGTGGCGACGGCTTCAGGTATGTCCGCAATTCTGGCCTGTACCATGGGATTGCTGTCCGCCGGTGATCACATTGTCGCTTCGCAAAGTCTTTTTGGCGCTACGGTAAATCTGTTTAACACCATACTCAAGAAATTCAACATTGAAACCACATTTGTGTCCGCAACCGATACGCGTAGCTGGGAGAACGCCGTCAAGTCGAATACCCGCATGTTTTTTCTGGAAACGCCGTCCAATCCATTAACTGAAATTTCGGATATTGCGGAGCTTGCCCGCATAGCCAGAAAAAAGAGCGTTTATTTGGTTGTCGACAATTGTTTCTGCACACCGATTTTACAAAAACCGCTGGATCTCGGCGCGGATATCGTCATTCACTCAGCAACCAAATATCTGGATGGCCAGGGCAGGGTATTAGGCGGCGCCGTTCTGGGAAATCGCGATTTAATGATGGAGGGCGGTGTCTATGGCTTTCTGCGCACGGCGGGCCCCACACTCAGCGCATTTAATGCCTGGGTCATTCTGAAAGGCCTGGAAACGCTTAAAGTGCGTGTGGAAGCACATTCCAAGAATGCGCTGCACATTGCGCAGTGGCTCGAATCACACCCCAACGTGAATCGTGTTTTTTATCCCGGTTTACCATCGCATCCCCAATTCGAACTGGCTGGACGGCAGCAGCGCTCGGGTGGTGGTATCGTGACCTTTGAAGTCAAAGGCGGCAAGGATGCCGCATGGCGTGTTATTGATGAAGCACGATTGGTTTCGATCACAGCTAATCTTGGTGACACGAAGACCACTTTGACACATCCGGCAACAACCACGCATGCAAGAATCAGTCAGGAAGCACGCGATGCGGCCGGAATAAGCGACGGCCTGTTGCGCATTGCAGTCGGACTGGAAGCCGTCGAGGATATTCAATCGGATCTGGCGAGAGGTCTTGGATAAATCGCATTTTCAATGAATCAAAGAATGGGTGTTCTTTATCAGATAGCATACCTTATCAAGGCT
>JADZAR010000187.1 GCA_020852475.1 Nitrosomonas sp. | reverse complement strand
TCCTTAATACTAATTAATTAGTACTGCTTTTTACAACAGCCTCAGGCGCTTCTACCCCTCGCCCCTCCGCTGCAAACCACAGGCTAGTCGACCTTAACCCACAAAGTCAAGTCATTTGTCATAAAAAATCCCTTGGTAGCGGGAGTATTTTTATTTGAATAGTAAAATAACCCTTTAAATAACAATGCTATATTCAAGACTCTCACTATTTCATATTTTTCATTCAAAAGCGCACTAGAAATTCAAATTCCTTCCATCGTAGCGCTGTTTTTAGTTCGAGATTTCAGCTACACCAGACCTTGCTCAGCTGAGCTTCCTCGAATCCTACCGTCGCTTTTTCCCCATCCGTTATCAACGGTCTTTTAATTAAGCGGCCATTATTGGCAAGTAAGCTCAGAATTTCAAGCTTCGTTAACTCCGGCAATATCTCCTTGATTTTTAATTCACGATATTGAACACCGCTGGTATTAAACAATTTATTCAACATGATACTCGCATTTTCAGCAATCATTGCAAGCTCATCCAAGCTTGGGGGATTCTGAGTTATATCTGTAAATTCATACACCACGCCAGCATTCTGCAAGAGTTTTTCCGCTTTTATGCAATTACTACACTTTTTGTAACCAAAAAATTTGATCTTACTCTTCCCACTGCTGCTCAAATTCTTAATCATTCCTTTCCTTAGAAAAATCAATCTGAAATCTCATTTAAAAATATTCAATGCCGCGAAATATACCTTCAAAATATCACCCCCCCTTACTTCGATATAGTAAATCTTGCTCCATCCAGATTTATACGCACAAGAAATTCAATAAAATGGGTTATACAATTCAGTTTTAACTGTACAGTGAATTCCGAACATACTGGGAGGACAAATTTTACAAAATTTCTTTCCGAATCCCATTAAATATCAATTTATTCACTTTCAATTTAGATTTTTTTGACATTCGGCGTGCTACAGTTTGAGGCGCAATTCAACAAAACCTGTTTCTGTTTTTTTGTTTCCAAGAGGAAAAAATTATGTTTGCAAAACTTTTTCTTGTCACATTACTGTGCAGCAGCATGTCAAGTTATGCTGAATCGGTTGATCAGCTAAAATCTTCTACCGATTCCATCCAACAAAGTCAGCCTTCGGTCGCTGCAAAGCAAGATTCTCGACTGAAATCAATCCTATCTGATAAGCAAAAAAATTCAACTCCGATGCAACAGGATTCTGATCTCAATACAAATCAAAAACCATCCATGATCGATTACTGTAGAAAAAATACCTGCTAATTCATTCTTTTCTTATTCACAATCGGAGTTAATAATTTATGCGATCTAAAATTTTGAGCAACATCTCTGCTGTGTTTTTTTCTTTTTATGCGATCAACGCCGTTTCAAGTCCGCCACATTGGCATTACGACGAACAATCAACCTGGTGGGCAATTGAAGATACATCGCAATCAATACCACTGCTTTATCCATATGCAGAATGCGGCGTAGGTAAACGTCAATCGCCTGTTGATTTGGCTGCAGCAAAATTTAATGATAATAAGCCATTGAACCGGCTAGCCGTTTTATACGATACCGATACGCCAACTTTTTACAATAACGGACACAGCATACAAGTTAACACTTCACTCGATTATTCCGGCGGATTGAGAATTGGGGAAGAATCAATACCGCTGATTCAATTGCACTTCCATGAACCCAGCGAACACGTCATCAACGGCCAGCACTTTCCGGCCGAATTGCATTTTGTACATATTAACGAAGATGGCAGAATTGCAGTTCTTGCAGTTGCGATAGAAACCGGAAACGAAAATCCGGCTTTCCAGGTCATTCTGGACAATACTCCGGTTCAGGAAGGTGAGCAAAATGCAAATTCAGGCATCCAGCTCAACCCTGCTGCATTACTTCCACCGCAGGATCATGACAATCTGGAATATTTCACTCTGGCGGGCTCTTTAACCACGCCGCCATGCAGCGAAGGTGTGCAATGGTATCTTCTATCCGAAGTGATCACGATTTCAACCGCACAACTCGAGCAACTTAAAAATTTTTACACAAACAACGCACGCGTTGCGCAAGATCTAAATGGACGCGCCATACTGTCCAATAAATAAAAGTCTGAGCACCTTTATATTGTCATCAATTCAGATTATCACAGTATGACAAAGGGAGCAGTCCAGCACTCACGGCCTTGATTTATCCGCGGAAGATTTATCATTTTCACTGGAGGAGCAAGGCCTGCCGCAACCGCCATCACACCCTAGTCCCAACTGCCCGAGTCCACCGCAGCTTCCAGCAATCGGCTTGCGGCCCATTACCACGCCAATCGCCATGGCGGCAATGGCGATGCCCATAATCAGAAAAGCCGCCAAAAAAGTGACCGCAATGTTTTGCGTTTCGCCGGATTCGAAATGACTGGTGGCGTACTCGGTAAAAGCACCGTCCAGATCGGCGATGAACAGCGCCCGCAATCCAAGCTGTTCAGCTATCGCCAGTCCGCGCTCAGGACCCAGTACCAACAGTGCTGTCGCCCAGGCATCGGCAAGCATGCAAGTCTCCGCCAGCACCGTAACTGAAGACAGGCGGCTTTCCGCCGACCAGCCCGTTGCGGGATCGATGACATGCATGTAACGCCGATCGCCGATCATGAAATAGTTGCGGTAGTTTCCCGAAGTAGCGAGTGCGACATTATCAAGAACCAACACTCTCTGTACCGCATGGCCTTGAGTCTGCGGTTTGTCAATACCGATCCGCCAGGGCATTTGCTGCGCATTGGCGCCACGCACACGGATTTCTCCACCGATTTCAATCATATAATGCCCGATACCATGGCGCTCAAGTATTGCGGCGATGTGATCGACTGCATATCCCTTGGCGATTGCGGAAAGATCGACATAGACATCCGCGCGCGACTTACGCACTGCCCGCGCGGTTTCATCCAGCATAAGCTTGTCATGCCCGGTGCGTTCCAGCATCGCGGCGATTTCGTCCGCACCCGGAATATCCTGCGACCGGTTTTCCGGCCCAAACCCCCAGAGATTGACCAGCGGGCCGATGGTGATGTCGAATGCGCCGCTGCTTTGCCGACCAATTTCGAGCGCAGCCGCGAGAACGGTGTAGAGCGGAGTCGATACAGGCACCCATTCGGTTGAGCCGGAACGGTTGAACCGCGATAATTCCGAATTGGCATCGTACGTGGACATACTTTGATTGATTTCCGCAAGCTGCCACTCGACTTCCGCCTGAATCGCTTCCACAGACGGCACATCCGCCGCGTGACGGTATTTGACGGTATAACCGGTACCCATCGTGTTGCCGGTCAGCTGCGATACCAGCAGCGGTGCGGAAGAACGATCGGAACTGGCCGCAATGGCAATTAAAAGAACGATCGCAGCGATAGCGGTGGAAATGCCAGCGATGCGTGAAGATGTCAGTGGTCGGACAGGCATGATCTGATCAGCGAAAAATCAACGTTCAACCGCCAAAATCGTCGTACAGGATGTTTTCTCGCTCGACGCCTTGATCCAGCAGCATTGTAATAACCGCCTTACTCATCATCGGCGGACCGCATAAATAATATTCGCAGTCCTCCGGTGCGGGGTGATTCTTCAAATAAACATCGTACAGCACCTGATGAATAAAGCCGGTGTAACCTTCCCAGTTGTCTTCCGGCAAAGGCTCCGACAACGCCACATGCCATTCGAAATTTTCGTGCTCGCGCGCCAGTCTGTCAAAATCGTCAACGTAGAACATTTCATTTTTGGAACGCGCGCCATACCAGAAGGTAATCTTGCGTTTACTGTTGAGGCGGCACAGCTGATCAAAAATATGCGAACGCATCGGCGCCATCCCGGCGCCGCCGCCGATGAAAATCATCTCGTTATCGGTTTCGCGCGCGAAGAAATCGCCGAACGGCCCCATGATATTGACCTTGTCGCCGGATTTGAGCGCGAAGATATACGATGAACCCTGGCCCGGGGGTATACCGTCTGTTTTTGGCGGTGGTGTAGCGATACGCACATTCAGCATGATGATGCCGCGTTCCTCCGGGTAGTTTGCCATCGAGTACGCCCGTGTGACGGTCTCCCGGGTTTGCGAAACATATTGCCAGAGATTGAAGCGATCCCAGTCCTTGCGAAACCGCTCCGCGATGTCAAAATCTTTGAACGAACAGCGATGCGACGGGCACTCAATCTGAATATAGCCACCCGCGCGGAATTCGACATTTTCTCCAGCAGGAAGCTCGAGAATCAGCTCCTTGATGAAGGTAGCGACGTTATCGTTGGAACGCACCGTGCATGCCCATTTTTTAACGCCGAAAACCTCATCCGGCACAGCAATCTTCATATTCTGCTTGACCGCCAGCTGACAGGACAAGCGGTAACCGGCGCGCGCATCGCGTTTATTGATATGCGCGGTTTCGGTCGGCAAAATAGCGCCGCCGCCTTCAAAAACCCTCACCCGGCACTGGCCGCAGGAACCGCTACCGCCGCACGGCGAACTCACGAATATTCCCGCCCCGGCCAGCGCGCCAAGAAGCTTTCCACCAGTCGGCACCTCAATGGTACGCTTGTCGTTGACGACAATCTGGACATTACCCTGCGCCAGCAACACGGCGCGCGCGCCCAGAATCAGAAAAACCAGCGCGATGACAATTGAAGTGAAAAAAAATACACCCAGGGCAATTTCCAGCATAAGCGTACTTTATCCCTCCATCAAAGCCGGATACCGGAAAATGCCATGAATCCCAGCGCCATTAATCCCGCACTGATGAACGTGATGCCCAGCCCCTGCAGGCCGTCGGGAACATCCGAGTATTTCAGTTTTTCACGCACGCCGGCCATGGCGGTAATCGCCAGTGCCCAACCGAAACCGGAGCCGAGTCCGTAAGTAACACTCTCCGCAAAAGTATAATCGCGCTCCACCATGAACAGCGTACCGCCGAGAATCGCGCAATTAACGGTAATCAGCGGCAGAAAAATGCCCAATGCGTTATACAGCGCGGGCACGAAGCGATCCAGAAACATTTCGAGAATCTGCACCATCGCAGCAATAACGCCAATATAGCTGACAAAGCCCAGAAAGCTGAGGTCGACACTGGACAGTCCGGCCCAGTCCAACGCGCCATCGCGCAGCAGATAGCGATAGATCAGATTATTAATAGGCACGGTCAGCGTCTGAACGACGATAACCGCGATCCCCAGACCCAACGCCGTTTCAATTTTTTTCGAGATCGCCAGAAAAGTGCACATGCCGAGAAAAAAGGACAACGCCAGATTTTCGACAAAAACCGCGGTGAT
>JADZAR010000186.1 GCA_020852475.1 Nitrosomonas sp. | reverse complement strand
TGTGATCTTGTATATCTTTGAACCGTTTTGCAACAGAGGCTTGACATGAAAATAACACAATTCTCCGATCTTATGCGCTTTGTGGCGGCGACATGCTTAATGAGCATTCCTCTGCTGAATTCAGCGGCAGTTCATGCCGATCCGATTGAATGCGCAGAACAGACCGCGACTGCGGCATTTCTGGAAGAAAGCGGACTGCTTTGCCTGCAGAAGATAGCGATTCAGGAGTTGCCCGAGATTGAGTTTTATAAAGCATCGCTGCAATGGTCAGGTCCGGATAAGCCGGATGAATTCAGATTGCTGAGCGTTGAAGGCGATCTTGCCGCAGGTGAAGGCAGTCCGGTTTTTTCGACAGAGAACGGTACGCTGACACTATCCAGAATCGACATTCCCAAAGTTTTCGGCACCGAACGTTATGTCGCCCATCTTGCGCTGACGGACCGGGATGACCTTTCCGTATTCAAGCTGAATTCTGTCGCGGTATATATCAATCCTAACTATGCGCCAGGCATCACCTGGAAACCTTACGGCATGCTTGCAACCGATGAGCGGCGCGCTGTTGATGTGCTGGGCCGTTCGATTCCGTTTGCCAGACTGGCTGACGCGGTATACGATTTTGACAATGTGATTGTGGATCAATGGGTGTTGATCGACACAAAAGACAAGAGTTCGGGCATGCAGGCCGCCGTCTATTCCAATGAAGAGACTGGCGAGCTGGCGCTGGTTTTTCGCGGAACGGAAACCTGTGATTTTCCCTGTTCCCTCCGTGAATCGGCGGAGTTTTTACGTGATGCCGCGGCGGATGGCATGCTCACATTCGGGTTGGTGCACGGGCAGTTCAAAGACGCCGTGCGGTACGCGCAGGACGTCATCGACAACCTCGCGCAGGGACGCAAAATTATCGTCACCGGGCATTCACTCGGCGGCGGACTGGCGCAGGGTGTTGGCGCAGCGTTCGGACTGGAAACCTATGCGTTCAATTCCGCGCCTGTTCCGGATGATTTTTTCAAGAAATATCCGCCTGCCCTACCGGTGGAAATACTGAACGAAATGATGCATGTCATCGCCGATATTCATGATCCGGTTTCCAATACCGACGAAACCGGAAAGCTTTATGTCAATGCCGACCATGCGTCCACATTGTTGCAGTTTGATTTCGATCTGAAAGAAGTGCTGCCTGACGAACTCAGGAAACTCAACGATCTGAGATTCGATCGCCATAGTATGACGCGACTGCTTGAGAACGCCGCGTCGTTGATGTCGATTTATCAGGAAGGCTGGTAATTTCCGAGACACAACAACTTGGTTGCGGAACAGCTACTTATAACTGGTATTCTGCTGGTGACGGCAGCTGCCTTTCTATGGGGGCGCTGGCGCCACGATCTGGTTGCTGTCTGTGCATTGCTGGCGTGCGTTATGACAGGACTTGTCAGCCATGCGGATGCATTCAGCGGCTTCGGCCATCCGGCGGTCATTACGGTGGCGTGCATTCTGATTTTGAGCGCCGGATTGCAGAATTCGGGCGCTGTCGATGGGCTGACGCGCTGGATAATACCGGTTGAGGCTGGGCCAGTGTTGTCGATCGCTGCGTTGACCGGCCTGGCGGCTATTCTTTCCGGTTTTATGAACAATGTCGGCGCGTTGGCATTGCTGATTCCAGTTGCGCTGCAGATGGGGTCACGGTTGGAAATGCCGCCCGGCCGGATTTTGATGCCGTTGGCATTTGCATCCATTCTGGGCGGCATGACGACATTGATCGGCACGCCACCGAATCTGATCGTATCCGGTATGCGTGCGGAAATGACTGAAGCGGGCTATTTTTCCATGTTCGACTTTACGCCGGTAGGGCTAGCTGTGGCTGCGGGCGGTGTGTTATTCATCATTCTTCTCGGCTGGCGTCTTGTTCCGGTGCGCAGTCAATCAGTCAGTGGCAGTTTTGATCTTAACGCTTATCTGACGGAAGTACGGATTCCTGCTGGCAGCAAAGCTGAGGGCATGCGGCTTCATGAAGTTGAGACGGCATTGGATGCTGTCGACGCGCAGGTCGTCGGTCTGGTGCGCAATGACGTCCATCTTGCGCCGGCTGGGATGAACCGGAAAATTATTTCGGGTGATATCCTGATTATCGAGGCTGAGGCCGAACCATTGGCCAAGGCATTATCAAGTCTCGGTCTGGAGCTGGAAGAAGCGAAAACTGCGGAATCCGAGGCTGAAGAGGCTGACACTGATACTGGAAGTGAGGATGGTGCTGCTGACCAACAATTAAGAAAAAGTGAAGCAACGATATCAGAAGACTCGGCTACGAATGATTACGAATATGCACCGCTGTCTGGAGAAATCATACTGGCCGAGTATGTGGTTTTGCCGGATTCACTTTTAATTAATCGTTCCCCAAAAATGATAGAGCTGCGCACGCGTTATGGTATTAATCTGCTCGCGCTGTCGCGCGCAGGCGGGCGCACGGCTGCCCGACTGCGCACGATACGCTTTAAGGCCGGTGATGTGCTAATGCTGCAGGGGCCGCCTGAAGCGATGGCGGAGTTTGCTGACAACATGGGTTGCGTACCGCTGGCGGAAAGAACGCTGCGTATTCCTGATAAGCGCAAGGCGCTGCTGGCCGGCTCGATTATGGCGCTGGCTATTGCCGTTATCGTGGCGGGTGTGTTACCGCCGGCGATTGCGTTTCTGTGTGGCGTGCTGGCGATCACGCTCTTTCAGATCGTGCCGTTGCGTTCGCTGTACCAGGTCATTGACTGGCCTATTATTGTGCTGCTGGCGGCGTTGATACCCGTGGCCGGCGCAATGCAAAGCACCGGCGCGGCGGATCTGATAGCGCGCGTCATTCTGGAAAATTTCGCGCAAGGCCATGCGGTTATCGCCTTGGGTGCGATTCTGGTGGTGACCATGACGCTTTCGGATTTAATGAACAACGCGGCGACGGCGGCTGTCATGTGTCCTATCGCACTCGGTGCGGCGCATCAGCTGGATGCAAACCCGGATGCTTTTCTGATGGCGGTGGCCATCGGTGCGTCATGCGCATTCCTGACGCCGATCGGTCATCAGAATAATACCTTGATTCTTGGGCCGGGCGGCTTCCGTTTTGGCGATTACTGGCGTCTGGGGTTGCCACTGGAAATTCTGGTTGTCGCGATCAGTATGCCGATGCTGTTATGGATTTGGCCATTATAATGATGGCAAAACAGATTATGAATTCAGTACCTGCGCAGGTAAAATTTTGTCGGCGTCAGGGAGAACCTGGGAAATTTTGATGTCTTCAGTCACAAGAATGATTGTCTTTTGGGTGCTGTCGGCCGGTTGGCTGATCTTTGCCTATCATGCGGGTGGAATGATACCCGATCAGCAGCTATGGTTTGCTTTGCTGGCGACATTTTTATTCGCCATGCCGCTGTATCTGGCGGCTGCCTATGCGGTGACCATCCAGCGCATTCACAGCGCTAATCAGTTTCGCAACCTGGGTATTCTGTATTGGTTTTTAAATAAAAGAATCCTGCCTTATATCGGCTGGGCGCTATGGTCTGTCGCGTTTACCTTTCTATTGCTGTTTTATCTGGGTGTCACGCAGAAACTGGAGTGGGTCGTTTTCCTGCTGACTGTGCCGGTGTTCAACTGCTTTTATGTGGTGCTCAGACCGATCGCGGAACGTGAATTCAAGCCCTATATCGCATTGCATAAATCACTGGTCTGGACGCGCTGGGCTACAGCGCTGTTCATGGCCGCGTTTTATGTGCTCTATGTCAAGTTGGCAAGCAATTACCAGCCTTATGAGACGCTGGCTGAGGCGATACAGGCGCGCAGCGTCGGAATAGATGGCGCAAGCCGCAGTATCCTGCTGCTGGAGACGATGCGTTTACTGGGTTTTGTCGAAGGATTGAAAGCCTATGCTCTGGGCAATCTGCATTCGGTGAGTACCGTTCTTTTCATGATCTGTATCTTTCTGGGCGGCGCGGTGCTTTTTTATAATATTGCGCTTTCGATTTCAAGTTTTATGGTGCCGATGACGGAATACCGCAGGGTGTTCGCGCCGCTGCAGGATGTCGATCAGCCGGCGCAGGTGCCTGCGCGAACTATCGCGCTTGCGTCCGCGTTATTGACGTTTTTTGCGCTGTTTATTTATGTGCCTTCCACACTTTATATGGATGCCTGGCTGCGTACGCAACCGCATGTCATCGAACACATCAAAGAAACGCAGGCGACTGTAGCGACTAAAATCGAAATACTGGAAAAAATCGGTAACGATTACTACAAACCGGGCACGATAGAACAAACCCGGCGGGCTTATCTTGAAGTCGTCCACGAGCTGGAAGCATCAATTGAAGAACTCCGCAGGACAACCGATCAGGGTTTCATGCTGATGGCGCATAACGTGGATGAGTATCTTGACTGGTACTACAGTCTGCCCGGCGAATACGAGCGTATCGTGGCGCTGGCTACCGGCAAGCTGGAAAGCTGGATGATCGAGAAACTTGAGTCTTATCTCACGCGCGGCAATGCTTTCGGTCCGGTGCAGCAATCCATCGAGGACGCTCTGCGCAAAAACGAGCAGCTGCGCGGTGAATATCTGGAGAAAGTAAACCGGATACTGGCGGAGAATCAAATCGAGCCGGAGACATCACAACCGCAGGTGATCCAATATTCCGCGCTTGATGCGATCAGGGAACCGCCCAGCAACAGCGTCATCGTCAATCTGGAGAACCGCCTGCTGATTTCCGGCGGCATCGGCGCGGCGGGCGCGATTACCGGTGCAATCGCAGGCAAGATCACCGGCAAGGTCATCGCCAAAGGCGCGATCAGTCTCGGCGCCAAAGCACTGGTCAAAGTCGCCGCAGGCAAAGCCGCCAGCGTTCTCGGCGGCGCTGC
>JADZAR010000185.1 GCA_020852475.1 Nitrosomonas sp. | reverse complement strand
CCGCCGCTTTCTCGGCCCAGCCGCTGTTGAACGCCCTGCCGGATACATTCGTTCCTTCCGATCTTAAGGGCTTGCAGGCGCTGGCCCGGCAAAGAACACGCATGCTGGGTTACCCGGTTAACATGAACATACCGCCGGCAACATTTTTCGCATGGCGGCAAAAGCTGCATGAAGCCGGACTGAATCAATTTCATTTCAATAATGTCGGCGATCCGTTCAAACACAGCCATTTTGGTTTCAATACCCATGACTTTGAACGGGAACTCATTGAACGATTCGGCCGGCTTTACGGTTTCAGTCACAACGATATCTGGGGATTTTTATCCCACAGCGGGACCGACAGCAATATGCACGGCATCTTCATCGGACGCACCCTGCTGCAAAGCCGTACCGGCGTTATGCCCAAAATTTATTACACGCGCGAGGCGCACTATTCCATTCAGATCCTTGCGCACCTGCTCAATCTTGAGCGGATCGAAGTCGACACCCTGGCTGACGGCAGCATGAACATCGCCGATTTCGAAACCAAACTGAAGGCCAATCCGAATCATCCCGCGCTCGTCGTTGCAACCATCGGAACCACTTTTAAAGGCGCGGTGGATTCCATTGACGACATACAGAACAAGCTCGGCGGCCGCGCATCCTATCTCCACCTTGATGCGGCGCTGTTTGGCGGTTATCTGCCGCATACTGCATTTGCCGATGAACTGCTGCATACCGGATCAAGCGGACAGACACGATACCACTCGATCGCCGTATCCTGCCACAAATTCTTTGGCTTTCCCGCACCTGCCGGATTGTTCATCACCACACGAGCCATTTTTGATGAATTCGGAACGCAATTCGGCAAAATGCATAACCCCGAATACCTATTACAAATCCCCGGCACCATCACCTGCTCGCGTGACGCAGTCAAACCGGCCGAGTTTCACTTTTACAGCTCGGCGCAAGCATTTTCCCGTCAGGCCCAAGACGCGCGGAATATGCTGGAAGCGACCGATTACCTGCTGCATGAAATGCAGACCCATTTCAGTCACCTGACACCGATGCGCAGCAATCCGCGCTCGGTCATCATTTATTTCAGGAAGCCTGCTGACAGTATCGTTGAACACTACACGCTGGCAACCATGACTGCCGCCGGAGAAAGCGAAAATACCGGAGATGCTACATCATACGCCCACGTCGTCGTCATGCCGCACGTCAGCAAACGGATTATCGATCGCTTTCTGGGCGATCTTTCCAAATCCGATTCCTGAGCACCTCGCGAATATTCCCGTCAATCGATATGATTTTATGGGATTTAATAAAACCCAGTTTCAAGTTGATATCCCACTGCAGGCCGACTGGGTCTTTTTCTTTCGAGCGATGAATGAGTACTTCACTTCGTGAGACCTTTGCAAAACCCTACACCGGATTTGACTATAGCTCAGTTAAAAGATCAAATATATCGATTGACCGCTCAACTCAGAAATTTACACTTATTATACAAATCCGCCTGCAACCATTGATTATCCGATCAGCATTTTCCGTACAACAATTGGTCCCGGTTAGCTTTCCATTGAACATGGATTGTTTCGAGACCGCCAGCAGCAGCTAGCACAGGCACAAGATCATCGAGCCTTACCCGATCCAGATCTATCTGGGCAAGACACCAGGCAAGAGCAGATTCATAATGCCGCCGGACTTTACCCCTGATTGCCGGGCCGCATAGTGCTACAACTGCTGCTAATGGATGATTCTCAGAATTTTCCAACAGGCGATGTTCCGTCAGCAACGCTACCCAGCGTTTGGGTTGCATTCGTGCGGCAAGGTAAACTTTTACTGCGGCAACCACGAACTCAAGTTCTCCATTTTGCTTTTCAGACCAAGCCAGCCGCAGTAATTCTTCGATTTCCAAATGGTCTACCTGATCTTGCTGATCTTCAGCAGCAAGATCAATTGCACAGCCTTTGGGCAGCACATCGAAAATCAGATGCACCCGATTATCATGAGAATCATTGTGTGCGGCATGAAGCGCATTGTTATTGAACCACCAGAGCTCTCCCTCCTGCATGCGTATTTCCTCGCCACCGGCCTGAAGCGGACTGCCTTTCTCGCTCCTGATTACTAAATGATAACGATCGCGCGACCGATAATACTCACCCCGATCAACGTGTGGAAGAACCTTCTTTCCTGGCGGGACTCGCGCTAATTTTGCTCTTCCCAGTTCACCGTCAAACTCAGTGGCCAAAGACTCAAGTAATCGAACCGTTTCCGGAAAACGGGTAGATATACTGGTATAACGGCTTTCGTGAACATCCCTGCGACGCCGTCCACAGATCGCTGATCGTTTTAGACCTCGCAATGGAATGGCATTGGTATCTTTTTGAGCAGGCGCCCGCTCTTGTCTGCCGGTTTCCTTCAACCAGGCATCGTCATGCGTTATCAATTCCTGACGGATGGCGGTTGTATCGACGTAATTTTTGATTAACTTGAAATACAGCATGGTATACCTCCATTATTAAAAAAAGTGACAAGGAAATTTTTACTGAACAAAATCTCTAAAATTGAACCTGAAAACGCATGGCAAAAATATTTGCATGCTCGTTTTGCAGTGAGGGACTTCGCGAGAAATCCAGATCAGATCGCACCCGGATGTAATTCGCCATGACGCGCATGTAGTCGGTTGGATACCAGTTAATGCCAAGCGTCAGATTGGATTCCTTGTTGCCAAACTGTCTCTGACCAACCGGACTGAGTTCGCTATAACGCACACCCACCTCCCAGGCGCCTGTTCCACCGTTTAAACCCAATCTGCTGTTTGGTTTGACGCCATCAAAGGTACGGGTGGTTCTGTTGTAGGGACGTTTTTCTCCAGTCACCACCCACCCCGCCTGGATATACCATGAATCAAATTCCGCTACTTCTAACGCTTGCTGTTTGTCGGTAAACGTCCGCAGATATTCGAATTGCATTGACATGGGACCATGCCTCACCGCCAATTCTGTCGACAGAATCTCGCTAAAATTCTGCATCAGACCTATCGAACTAAATCGAGCATTTTCTACATTAAATGTCTTGCTGGAACTGATAAATGACCTCGCATTCTCGGCTGGTTCACGATGCGATCCCGACAAGCCCACATGCAGAATATTTTGCCTGGTCTGAATAGGGGTATACACCACACGCCCACTAACGCCCCATCCATTCTTCACATCAACACCATCATGCAGCTGCTCACCGAAAAGTCCGGCAAATGCTGCCCAATTGCGACGCTGTGTATTGCCAGCTATACCCAGATGCAATGGCGGAATCAACACCGTCATTTGCGCACGCTCCATGAACAGCGTAGTTCTGGAGCTGGTCAGCCAATCGAGGCCGATTGGTTCTTGCATATTACCCAGATAAACCCGCGTGCGATGAATACCGGAATATCTTAGATAAAGATTCTGGAAGCCACGCTCATCCAGCGGATCTGCCGTAAAATCATAGGTTGCGCGCACATCCCAATCACGATAGAGTTGCATGCCAAACATCAGTCGTCCACGGCGGATACCGGAATTAGTTGGAACCAGTGCTCCATTGGTGTTAAGCCAGATACCATCCGCTTGCAGCACACCGCTCAGACTGACTTTAAAATCCTTGTCCTGTGTACTGTAAGCTAACCCTTTCCCCATTCGGGCACGAAACTGTCCCTCGCTAAAATCAGCGGCAAATGCCTTTTCTTCGAACCCGGCACAGACAACAATAGCAAGGCAACAAGTCACGATTTTTTTCATTTGATCAACCGTAGGGTTAATCCTCTGCAGTATCATGAGGCAAAAAGTTTTGTTGCTCGATGACTGTTGATCCATTGCACGCCTGTTTCGCCCAAATCACGCAGACCAGCTCTGATCAGCAGTAATCCGGGATTTCCAAGCGCCGCTCGCAGGAGTGACAATGTCATCCGGTCAGCGCGCGACAGCGTGCGACCACCTTCAGACAGGCGTTGATCGAGTCCGCCCAATTTTGACAACAATCCGGACAAACCTGCTTCCTCCAGCCGGGAAAGAATAACTGCGTCAGTTAACCGTTTTGGCAGACCCAATGTCAGCACTCTGCTCATCGTTCCCTTGAGAATGCACGGCGTATCTGAAATCAACATAACGCTACGGCGCAAATTGCCCAATGTCAGACATTCGACTGAATGGTGATTCAAGCGGATTTTTCCTGACACAACAGGCTCAAGTCCGGTAATCGCACGAAAGACCGCTTCGACATCCGCGTCAGGCGGTAACACGCCGCACGTCCCGGGAACCACCGATAACGTCAGCGGAGCTGCTTTTCCCACACATGCTTGTATCAAATCAAGCGCAACCGGTCCGGCAGACAATTTGGCTGCATTCTGCTTGCGAACCGGTGCCATCGGGCGAGCCAATGCTGTACACAACTTGTCATACGCGGCACGAAAAGCGCTGGCGCGATCCGTCACCCCCATCAATTCACGCAGCGGACGAGCAGTAAGACCCAGCACGGCCAAACCGGCGGCAATATTTGCGGTTGACTGTTCGGTGCCGGCTCCCCACCAGATCAGCAATGCAGCAGCAATGCCAGTCAATGCATCAGGGACGGCATGCAGCGTTTCGCTACGGGTGATTCGCCTAACGGCCGCCTCCATCAGCGCTGCGGAACGTTTGATAATCAGATTTTTTTCGGTGGTACGCCGACCCAGCGCGGCCAGCTCAGGCGCGATCGGCAGGCGCTCGGTCAGATCAGCCGCCAGCAGGGCTCGCCGCGTCCGTAACCGCTGATGCGCCTGCAGCAGTCCTCGCGCCATTATCGCCAGCGCAAACAGCGCCAGACAGGCAAGACAAAGACCAATGACGCCAAATCCCCGGTCGATCAGAAAAAGAATAAACACTGCTGCAGGCAACATTACAATGCCTTCAACCAGCAATGGAAGCCCACGTCCCGGCCAGTCCTTGAGAGCCGTCAGGTCCCCTACAAATCGCAATGAGAGATAGCCTGCGCGGCGCGCGGCAAGATCGCGCGGCCACATACGGCTGGCATGATCAAACAGCGCTATGCGCACGTCTCTGGCATAACTTTGGCCAAGGGTTTCGCCAAACCGGCGGAACGAAATCCTCGCCACCGCAATCACTACCCCTGATCCACCAAGCACCAGAAGCGCCGCCGGTGGGAGAAGATGCCATAATTTATGATGATTTTCCATGACACCCGCTCGCCAGGCATCATGCAGCGCCATGAATAACCAGCGAGTAGAAAATGCGGCGGCAGCCATTGATAGCGCCTGAGTCAGCGCCAGAGCAATCAGGATCACGATCAGATAACCGCGATCCCATGTAATCATGCGGGGAGGAATCATACCGCCAGTTTTTCACAAAATACGCCAAGCATTGCGGCCAGTTGACCTGCTTTGACCGGATCCAGAAGCTGCTGCTGGGCAAGCACCTCTATACCGGTGACAGTTTTCGCCTCGATACTTGCCATGGGCGAGCAACTCAGCATTCCTGTCAGCGCAACAGGCTTCAGATTGTGCCGCAACAGCTCCGCAACACCTCCTGCCGCAGCCAGTGCATCGCCACAAGCAAACACTACCCCGGAAATCCGCTCGTGAAACCATCGGTCAGCAAGCAAGGCAGCAGTTTCTCTCTGAAAAAGCCCGTCGGCTACTTCCATCACCACGATTTCCGACCCACGCTGTTGTGCGTGCCACAATAAATCGTCAATGCCTCGTTTAATACGCTCCAGCGATTCCATGTAGGTCGTAACCATACCGGCATCTGTAAAATCAGCCACGACATGCGCGCCTGTATCAGCATAGTCGTTGTAGTCTCCAAAAGCGCCTGTCCCGGTTGCCTTGATTGCAGCCACCCGGTAGCCTGCTCGCATTAATCCATGCGACAAGGCAACTGTCGCTGTGGTTTTGCCGGAATTCATGGCGGCGCCCAACACAGCAATAACTGGTAGCGCAGGCCGACCCAAAGCACATGGCAAGGCAAAATCAGCAACATTTAACACCTGACCGCGCGAATTTGTGATTCTGCCCAGTGGTTTTATTCGGGTTGGGTCTTTAATGCGCGCGTTGCGTGCCAACATTTTTCCGAGACATCCGCCACTCGCCAACATATCGCAACCTTCAGGATCGATCTCGGCAACCCCCTCGAATTGATCAGGGGCATAGCGCGCCCCACACGGTAACACCACGAGATCGCCGGGATATAGCGTCGACGGCCTGCCGCTCGGCAGTTGAATCCGCCGGTGCTGACCAATTGATAGCACGCTGCCAAGAATCAGGTCACCAGGACGTGTTGAAGCAAATTCAGTGTCCAGTGCATAGGCTTGCGAATGGTCTACGCGCCGCGTGGAAAATGACCACTTCGCGCTTCTGAACATCGCCTGAGATTGTGTGAGCATCATGATGTCTCCGTTCTTAACTATTAAAGGAAAAAAGTATTGGTATTGGAAAAAATATGATCACTAAGGCCACCTGACACCGCGCACTGCGGGAAGTCATGACCGCAACCATCTAGAGGGAATAGCCGCACATCCGGGGTAATACCGTGCATCTTGGCAGCTTTGGAAAAATGGGTAACATAGCTTCTGGCGCGCGCCAGACGATGCGGGCCTTGCACCGCGTTAAGCCGTGGTTTGCTGCGTAATGCCGTATCCTGACTTGTATCAGCAGTACCAACGTAAACGCGCAACGGTAATCGCAAATAATCCGCCAGCTGTGCCCGCATTTTCTGGAGCAGGCCATTTTCATTTTCCCGCAACGGTCTGGTGGGTTGACCCAAACCCGCCGGGTAAGAAAGACTGACATCCGGCAGGCAATACCAGCCAGCAGACGCCAAATGCAGACGTGATACCAGATAAGGATAAAGCATGGCAAACCGGTGCGCTAACTGCGCCCCCCCGGAGAATCCAAACAATTCAAAAGATTCCGTCTGGATGGTTCCGCTATTACACAACATCTCGATTAGCGCCAGAATTGCCTGATCCGGTCTGGCGTAGTCAGGTCGCTGAAAAACCGGCCAATGCTTACGTGAGAAACGTGGGACGATCAAAATCCGTCCGGACTCGATTGCCGATGCAGCAAAAGCCGTATAAATAGCATCGGCATTGCGTGAAATGCCATGCAGCGCAATCACTGGCGGCAAGGACCGATCAACAAAATTGGGTATGAGTACCCGAGTTGTGAATTTCCCGTCGGACGTAGCCAGACGCAGTTTTTCCTCACGTCCGCCTCCGGCCTGATTAAAACACTCAGGTTTAGGCGTGAAACTCGGTTTCCTGCCAGAAATATGCAAGCCAAGCATGGTTGTACCTAAGAAAATTTATTTTTATCCAGTTACCACACTTGTTGAAACATGAATCTAGCGGTAATTCTGGAACTTGTACTCTATTCTGTCTGTGAGAAGATAGCTGGAACTTCGAAAAACCGTTGTGAGCGATCCAGGTGCAAAGCGACTGAATTGCTGTGATCGATGCTTATCTGGTGGGCAAACGAGATTGCGTACTCAACGCAGCAGTCGGATCGACTGGCAAGTTTTTCGAAGTAGCGCGTTGTCTTCTCACATTTTTTCTTGATGAAATTAACTTAAAACATCCACATCACCCCAGCCAATTTGATCGACTTGCACGCCTATCAGGGTAATGGAGACATCAGAACCAAAATTGACGATGAAATTATTACCATCATGATGTGTATTTGTGACGTAACTGGCCAGGTCGTTTCTTGAAGATAACCCAAACCCAGTATCAAAAACGAGTATATCTCCATCGTGTGAACTGAAGTCTTCTATGCGCAAATGCGCAGCTTCGCGCACGATGAAACGGTCAGCACCTCCTCCACCACGACTATCATCGCCACTCCTCACCGCAATAAGATCATCATCATTCGTATGAGAAAAATGAATAATGTCAGTCAGCTTCGGCGCAACCCCATTCGTATTGGAAGACACCTGCCATTGCTCCGAAACACGGACATAGATTCCATCGCCATCGGCATCTGAATAGCGGGTAATTTCGGACCCGAATGGTTTTATTTCGCTCCGAATGACATCGTTACCATCGACGGTATAACTTTTTCTTCCATTATCAGTCAGCGATTTGGATTTCAATTCTCCATCTTTCAGTTCAAAAACCGCTGTTACCTGTCCATCTACAATTTCAAACTTAAAGCTTTTATGACTTCCTGAGTTGTCGTCATTTCCTCTGGAACGGTCATCATTGCTTGAATCGCTACTCCGGCGACCACCATGATCATCGTTGATATCGTGAAAAATTCCATCATCACTACCGCGCCCTCTACTATTATCATCATCACGTGAACTCATGTTTTTCTCCTAATGTAATTAATCAATACATTGAATCATTATCAACATCGCTACCATGTGCGTGGAAAATTTTCACGCACGCAGACGCAGTATATGTGGGAAATTTTTACACGTCAACTGTATTTTTGTCTTTTAGCGCACATGCATAATTAATTGATAAACTTTTCTCTCTATTCAAATTTTCATTTTTTCGATAAATTCTTTAGTAAAACTTTATAAACAACGAATACTTTCACACACCTAAAACATGATGTATGCAACACAGCGTTAAAACAACATTCAGTGTAAAAATTTCCCACATTATGATAGGATGATCCGTGAATCTGCTTTTGCAGAGGCAAATTGTTAATACCCATATCAGCTAAGAAACCGGTCAGAGACCCGAATTCCCAAATAAACAATGTCACCTATTTCACCTGCGCTGATATCCGCATTACGGCAAGTACTGCGGCCTTTAATCAAGTTGATGTTAGCAAAAGGACTGACATTTACTTACCTGACAGAAGTATTAAAAGAAATCTTTGTTGAAGTTGCCGACAAAGATTTCAGGATCAACGACAAGCTGCTATCCGACAGTCATTTGAGCCTGCTGACAGGAATTCATCGAAAAGATGTCAAGCGTTTACGACATGATTCATGCGCAAATAATGAAACAATTCCGCAAACCATCTCTCTAGGTGCTCGATTGGTGAGTATTTGGACGAGTGATCCCCGTTTTCTGGACGAGAGCAAACACCCCAAACCTTTGCCTCGCTTTGTAAAGGAAGGCGGCGAGATTTCATTTGAAGGGCTTGTGATCAGCGTCAGCAAAGATATACGTTCACGTGTTGTACTCGATGAATGGTTACGCATTGGCATCGTTCATTTTGACGAGCAAAATTGCGTCTGTCTGAATACAACAGCATTCATTCCGACCCAGGGATTCGATGAAAAAGCATACTATTTCGGCCAGAGCTTGCATGATCATGCAGCAGCGGCAACAAGTAACTTACTCGGCGGGAAAAAACCATTTCTGGAGCGCAGCGTATATTACAATGCGCTCAGCGCTCAATCGATAGAACAGCTTGCCGTGCAATCCGAAATGCTGGGCATGAGTACTTTATTGGCCATTAATAAGCTGGCAATGGAACTGGAATCAGCCGATGGCCAGCAAAGCAAGCCCAACTATCGAATGCGCTTTGGTATTTATTTTTATAGCGAATCCCAGGAACAATCGACAGAAAATGCTCCGGCGGACAAATGTGATGAGAAGCAATCCTCTCCTGACTGAGCTCGTTCTAAAAAAGGTCATACTGCCATGAAAACCATCCGGAGCATTTTATTCTGCATTATTGGCCTGCTCACACAGTTAGTGCTGACACCGATGGAAGTGGCGGCAAAAAATAACTGCGAAACAAATTTCAGCCTGTCGAATCCGGCAATGGATATTGGCGGCACCGGTTCAGAAATAAGTCGCTCAGACATAGGCGGCACAGGCGCAAAAGTAGTCAACGAAGGCGGTATTGGCGGAACCGGCATCATTGGCACCATTACAGGCTTTGCGAGTATTTGTGTTAATGGTGTCGAAGTTCATTACGACAGCAACACACCAGTTTTTGTTGATGGCCGTCTGGCTACGATTCGTGAATTAGCCGTTGGTCAGGTCGTCATCGTACGCGCACCCGAGATGGCTTCTGAAGTCACTGCGCATCATATCTCCATTAATCATGCCGTGGCCGGCCCCATCAATCATATCGACCATCAAACGGGAGAAATGCATGTTCTCGGACAAGTGGTGCGCGCTAATACACTCCGGGAACTTTCAAATTTCAAAATCGGAGACTGGACACAAGTGAGTGGACACCGTCTCGCTAATGGAACCATAGTTGCATCACACATTGAAGTTACCCCTCCCGCTTCGGAAGCAATACTCAATGGCTATGTAACGAATATCGATACTGATGGATACGATGTTTATGGAACCCGGATTCGACATGACTTCAAATCCATGCCAGTTCAAATTGCCGAGGGTATGGAAATCACAGTGACAGGCGATTGGAATGGTGACAACCTTCAGGCCCGTCATATCCAAACCGAACCGACTCGTCACGCAATCGGTCGAGTCGAACATCTGGTCATAGAAGGATATATCCACGCACTACAAGGCAATGCAATAAACCTGGGCAACCAGACTGTTAATTTCATCACAACTGGCCTGATCAAAGACGATCACAAGGACAGCTTGAAACTCAATCAGCGCGTACAGATCAATGGACGGATGGGCCCTGATCAACGTATCACCGCAGATCAAATTGAAATAAAACCAGCACTATCATTACCAACACACGACAGAATCGATAGCATTAATACAGACCACAATAACGAGAATCACAAATCGGTATCCGATAAAGCGTCGAACACTGACTCAGACAAGCAAATCAATACAGACCATCAAATCCAACCTTTAAATAAGGATGGCGACAACAGTCGTCAAACCGACGACTCAAAACATCAACGTCCCAATCAATCACAGGACGACACTTATCGGCAAAAGGATTCCGCCAACTCCTCCGATCGGGTTTTCGAGGATAAAACAAAGGTACCACGTGAGATTGAGTCCCCCCATCGAGCAGAAAAAAACGAGCGTGAAATAAATCCAGACAAGTCATCCGACTTATCCAGGCAGGAGTCCGACCAACCGGAAACGCGCGCCAACCACGCTGCCGATACATCTGAACGTATGGAGCGTCACCAGAATGACGACCAACGGGAATCTTTTGATCGACACGAATCTCCCGCGCGGTCAACAGACAAGCATGATTCGCTTGAACGTTCCGGCGATCATCTAGAGAAGCCATTTGAGCAGAAACCGGATCATCTTGACTCACGTGACACACTTGAGCAGACACACATGGAACGCTTCCAGGATTCCGCCCATCGGGAATCATTTGAGCGACATGAACACCATGAACGACCAAGAGATAGCGACAACTTACCTGAACGTCCGGGCGATCATCTGGACAGCATAAGAGACAGCATTCCCGACAGAGATGTCATGCCGGACAGAATTCGAGATTAACCGTCAATATGACAACAGAAAAAAAATACAAGTCGCGCCCTTTCCGCCGACACATCAGAACGATAGCAATTTTATCCATTATTGGAAATTGCAATCCAATTTATGCAAACAGTTTCAGTGTAAGCGCAGGATTCGACTTTACCAGTGGCAAATATGGTGGATCGTCTACAACAGACATTTGGTATGTTCCTTTCACAGGCCGTTATGACTACAAAGATCTGTCTTTTAGAATAACTGTACCTTATCTCGACTTAACAGGCCCGGGAAATATTCTGGGCCCAGGTATCGGCGGAATCAATATCGGTGACGGCGGCATAATTCCAGGAATAATTGGTGGCAGCCTCGGTGGCGGTGGTATTTTTATTTGTGATGAAAATAATGGCGATTGCGCTCCAACCGATGATGATTCTGATCCGGATGATGACAGTGGCTCCGGATCGGACGATAACAGTGACTCCGACTCTGACGATGATGATTCCGATTCGGATGATGACAGCGGCTCAGGCTCGGACGATGACGATCCCGATTCGGATGATGACGGTGGTTCAGGCTCTGACGATGATGATTCCGACCCGGATGATGACGGTGGCTCAGGCTCGGACGATGATGATTCCGATCCGGATGATGACAGTGGCTCAGGGTCGGACGATGATGATTCCGATCCGGATGACAACAGTGGCTCAGGGTCGGACGATGACGATTCCGATCCGGATGACAACAGTGGCTCGGGGTCGGACGATGATGATTCCGATCCGGATGACAACAGTGGCTCAGGGTCGGACGATGACGATTCTGTTCCGGATGATAGTGGTGGTTCAGGCTCGGACGATGATGCCGCAGATGATGACGATGAAATTAATGTTCTGACGTTTAATGAAAATGACACACATATTCTGACCAGTGCACTCAATCAAACCGGAATAGTACAAAATACCGGCCCATCGCACTTTTCCCATTCCGGATTAGGCGATATCGTAACGGCATTAACTTACAATGTGATCACACATGAATCGACCGGGATCATTTTCGATATCACCGGCCGCATGAAAATCCCGACAGCCAGTACCGCAAGAAACTTGGGCACTGGAAAATTTGATTTTGCCGTTCAGGGAGATCTCGTCAAAACGATATCGCGCTTTATGCTAAGCACCAGCTTTGGGTATCGTATGCTTGGAAATCCCCAGGGAATTGATCTTCATAACGTATTTTATGGTGCAGCGGGCATTGCGTTCCGTTTTACGCCGGACACGACGATTGGCACCAGCTTCAATATCGGACAATCACCTGTCCGACGCCAAGATTCGCGAGACTTCACTTTATATGTATCTCACCGCTTGAACAAAAATTTCAGACTGAACGCCTATGGTCTTCGCGGTGCTTCCGAACGAAGCCCGGATTGGGGCGGCGGTATCAGTTTGCGCTATGCTTTCTAGTAATTTTGAGCTGTTGACAGTCTACCCAGTCATTGAGAATCAATGCTTGTCACAAAAAACAATTGAGGCAACTTCCGCACGATATACAGATCGACAGGTTGCATATGTCAATCCATAGTTGTTGCGCGAACTGCTTTTACATATTAAGATGTTTTTGAATTTGCACTTCGGCCTGCCTTTGCACAGACAGCCTGAAAACAAACGTGCACAGGCATCTACCGCACAATTGTATTTCATCCACTAAAAACCATAAAAGAGAAGAAGCACACCGGAACGAAACAAAGCAAAAAGCGGATCAACAATCAACCCATCAAGGAGCTGTTATGTCGAACATAGCTGGTAAAGCCTATGCCATGAACGTGATCACCCCGATACGCTGGTACACAACCTGG
>JADZAR010000184.1 GCA_020852475.1 Nitrosomonas sp. | reverse complement strand
CTTGGAAATTATCTCGGATGGCACAGAATGATTGATCGTCTCGGTCAGAATATTACGCCAACGCTTTGTTTCCTGGCATCTCTTGGAAAAATAAGACAGTTTCAACAACTAACTGTGACATAGCCTTGAAAAACATGCACCCGCCATACAGACAGCGCTCATATTGATCATCAATTGATCGCCACTGCTTCAGCGTAGTATTATCTTTCCGTAATAAAACCGGGGGCTTTATCTGCTGCACACGGGAGACGGCCTGTCTGATCAATTTGACTCATCTTCAATTACTGGTCGCCACCTTTGCTCATGACAAAATCATTTTCCATCTACCTCGATCTCATTCGATTCTCAGCCGCTTTTGTTGTTTTACTGTGGCACTCCAGACCACTTTATGAACATAACCTGACCATTTCACAATATGGTCACGAGGCAGTAATCATATTTTTCGTGTTATCCGGTTTTGTCATCGCTTATGTAACCGATACAAAAGAAAAAGGACTCAAGGATTATGCTATTTCCAGAGCGGCGCGTATCTACTCTGTCGCGATTCCGGCAATCATCATCACCGCGCTGGTTGATTTCTCCGGATATACGCTCAACAGCAGTGCATACCCGGAAGCCTACAGAGCCTGGGATCTCGCCGGAATACGCGTCATCTCCAGTCTATTGTTCACCAATGAATTGTGGACACTCTCAACACAACTCTTTTCAAATGTGCCATATTGGAGCTTGAATTATGAGGTCTGGTACTATGTTGCCTTTGCCATTCTGACTTTTGTAAACGGATTCAAACGCTGGCTGATCTTTGGCGTCGTATGTTTATTTGTCGGACCTAAGATTTTCTTATTAATGCCTGTATGGTGGCTGGGCGTTTATGTCTATCAATCCGAATATTGGCGGAATATTTCGATTGCAACCGCCTTTTTGCTGTTTTTACTGTCTATCTTCGGGCTTTATCTTTACATGGCCTACAATATCGGCGGGCGGGGATCCGATTATCTGCTGGCTATCGTTGGCCCGGATCTGCATAAAGAATTTGCATTCAGCCGCTACTTTATCACTGATTATTATCTCGGCCTTGTTGTTGCCGCACACTTTATCGCGGTAAGGAAAATTTCCCACAATTGCGCAAATATTCTCAACAGAATAGAAAAACCCATCAGAATTCTTGCTGGCTCAACATTTTCACTTTACCTGTTGCATCAACCGCTGCTCTGGTTTTTTTACGCCGTTTTTTACGCAGAAAGCTTGAGCTTTGCAACATTTATGCTCATCGTTTTCCTCACATTGATCGCTTCTTTCCTGATTGCTTTGGTGACCGAACAGAAGAAACACATGTGGAAAAAATGGATAACCCTGATCTACAATTTCTGCGAGCAGAAAATCGTTTACAGGCTGCTGCCAGGAAAAATCCGGCGTTAACCATTGCAAGCCGGATCAAAGCTATATTAACGGCAACCGGAAAAGCGCCGTGATCCGGCCTGAGGGGACAGGAATAATATCCTGGGGCAACTACACGTTAAAACGGAAATGCATCACATCGCCATCCCTGACGATATACTCCTTTCCTTCCAATCTCATTTTGCCGGCTTCTTTGGCGCCTTGTTCGCCGTTGCAGGCGATAAAGTCGTCATAACTGATCACCTCGGCGCGAATAAAGCCTTTCTCAAAATCGGTATGAATAACACCTGCCGCCTGCGGCGCGGTATCACCTTTATGGATGGTCCACGCTCTAACCTCTTTCACGCCTGCGGTAAAATAAGTCTGCAATCCCAATAAATCATATGCCGCACGCACGAGCCGATTGAGTCCGGGTTCCGCCAAACCGATATCTTCCAGAAAAACTTTTTTATCCTCGTCGGACAGTTCGGCTATTTCAGACTCCAACGCAGCGCAGATGGCGACAACCGGCGCGTTCTCTGCGGCGGCGTATGCCCTGACTTTGTCGAGCAGCGGATTATTGTCGAAGCCGCTGTCATCGACATTGGCGACGTAAATCGCCGGTTTGGCAGTCAACAGGCACAAGGGTCTGAGCAGCGCCTGCTGATCTTCATCCATTGCCAATGAACGCGCAGGCTTTCCCTGATCCAGATGCGCCAGTACTGTTTCCAGAAAGCTGCAGAACTTGATAGCATCCTTATTTCCGGATTTAGCCACTTTAGCTTCCCGTTGCAATGCTTTCTCCACGGTCGCCATATCGGCCAGCACGAGTTCTGTCTGAATGACTTCAATATCTGAAACCGGATCGACCTTGCCTGCCACATGCACCACATTATCATTGGCAAAGCAGCGCACCATATTCACGATACCATCTGTTTCGCGGATATTAGCGAGAAATTTATTACCCAACCCCTCACCTTTCGAGGCGCCCGCGACTAGTCCCGCGATATCGACAAACTCGACAATTGCCGGTTGTATTTTTTCCGGTTTGACAATTCCGGCCAGCTTATCGAGCCGTGGATCCGGGACCTCAACGATGCCGACATTCGGGTCAATTGTGCAAAAAGGATAATTTTCCGCCGCAATGCCCGCCTTGGTCAAAGCATTGAATAAGGTTGACTTGCCGACATTCGGAAGGCCGACAATACCGCATTTAAGGCTCATGATAGGATACTCGCTCGGATTGTTTCTGTATTATTGTTGATCGGTTGAAGCATTCGGTTTACTGGGTGTGCAGTTTCAGCATTGCTGACTGTAAATCGCCCTGCGCCATCAACGGCCAAACTTGCAGACTGCGATCAATAGCTTCGTTTATCAGCACTGCTTCCTCTTTACCAGGGGGGTGAAGCACAAAACGCACAACCGCGTCACGATGCCCCGGATGGCCGATACCGATGCGCAGCCGCCAGAAATCTTTTGTCCCCAGCCGCGCGGCTATATCTTTAAGACCGTTATGTCCGCCCAGACCACCGCTCCATTTAAGCTTTGCCACACCGGGCAGCAAATCCAGTTCATCATGCACCACAATGATTTCATTGGGTTGAATTTTATAGAACTGACAAAGTTCGGCCACGGAAAGTCCACTGCGGTTCATGTAAGTCTGTGGCTCAAGCAGCCATAAATCGATATCACCCTGGCTGATTCGCGCACATAAGCCGTGAAAACGCGCCTCCAGCCGCAGCGTCAGATTGAGCTTGTCGGCCAGACAGTCAATCCAGTGGAATCCGGCGTTATGACGTGTGTTTTCATATTCTTTACCTGGATTACCCAGACCGACGATCAGTCTCATAGATTCAAATGAAATTTGCAGCAGGTATCTGATAACAAAAATCTGCCAGGAATCTGTCGGACTTAAGCAATCGTAGCGAGCCGAGTGGGAGAGCACGTGCGGATTTTCTCAATTTTGAGGCGCATAGCAAGACTATGTAACGAAAAATTGAGGAAATATGAACCGTTATCCCATTGGCGCAGTAGATTAGTCTTATGTTCGACAGACTCCCAGTTTCAGACGAAACTGAATATCCAGCAGATTTCCGGCAACCCCGCATTGCAGGAAAGTTTTTTATCCGGCCCCACCTGCTTCGGCTGCTTCACCAGCAACCAGTGCTGAACGCGGAATCGCAATTGCCGCCACAGCCTGATCATCGCCTTTAACCAGCGCGGTAATTTCAACGTTCGGCGGTAGCGTCAGCTCACTCAGATGGATAGTATGTCCAGCCACCAGATCTTTCAGATCGACCGTAATAAATTCCGGCAAATCCTTGGGCAGGCAGGTGACATCGACTTCGGTCAGCACATGACTGACAATCCCGCCTGAAGTTTTAACGCCTGGCGCTATCTCAGCATTGATAAAGTGCAATGGCACTTTCATGTGAATCTTGTGGTTTGGATCAACGCGCTGAAAATCCACGTGCAGCACTATCTGCTTGAATGGGTGCATCTGAATATCACGCAACAAAACCTGTTCCTTACTGCCATCGACGTTCAGTGTCAGAATCGATGCATGGAATGCTTCCAGCTTAAGTTTATGAAATAGATCGTTATGATCCAGTTCGACCGATTGCGGCTCGCCATTCCCGCCATAAATGATTCCGGGTGTTTTACCCGAACGGCGCAGGCGGCGGCTCGCACCCTTTCCCTGCAATGTACGCTTTTCAGCGCTGACTTCAATTTTCATTGATTATTCTCCACAGTTAGGATTTGTTCGCGACCAAACAAATCGATTAATAAAAGAGTTTTTCATTCACTCCATGAACAACGAGCTGAGCGAACTTTCATTGCTGATACGCACCATGGTCTCGGCTAACAATCCTGCAATGCTCAGCTGGCAGATTTTATTACAGGCGATAGCATCTGCACGCAATGGTATGGTATCGGTCACAACCAGTTTATCCAGACTGGAATCGTTAATGCGCTGAACTGCGGCGCCTGATAATACAGGATGTGTTGAGTAGGCAATCACCGCCTTGGCGCCTTCTTCCTTTAAGGCATCGGCAGCTTTACACAGTGTGTTGGCAGTATCTACCAGATCGTCAATGATAACGCAGGTACGCTCTTTCACTTCACCGATGATATTCATCACTTTAGCTTCATTGGGCCTAGGGCGGCGCTTGTCGATAATCGCCAGTTCGCACTCCAGCCGCTTGGCCATATGCCTTGCACGCACGACGCCGCCAACATCCGGTGACACCACAACCAGATCCTGGTAGTCATGCTTCCAGACATCGCCAAGCAGTATTGGCGTGCCGTAGATATTATCAACAGGAATATCAAAAAACCCCTGGATCTGGTCGGAATGCAAATCCATGGTCAATACGCGGTCAACCCCCACGGTCGTCAACATATTCGCCACAACCTTGGCGGAGATAGGCACGCGCACCGAACGCGGCCTTCTGTCCTGCCGCGCATAACCAAAATACGGTATAGCCGCCGTAATTCTTCCGGCGGAAGCACGTTTAAGCGCGTCCACCATAACCAGGATTTCCATCAGACTGTCGTTTGTTGGCGCACACGTCGACTGCAACACAAAAACATCTTTTCCGCGTACGTTCTCCAGGATTTCCACCATCACTTCGCCATCGCTGAAACGCCCGACTGTAGCACGTCCAAGATGAATATTCAGATGCCTGACAACATCATGCGCCAGCCTCGGGTTGGCCGTACCGGTAAAAACCATCAAACTGTCGTAAGACATTGTTATTTATATTAATTGGTTGACTTGAAATCAGGAATACGCGCCGATCCTGATATGACGAATGACACCATTTCAATATCGCTTTTCACTGATTGCAATAGGCTGAATATAATTCAATTCCGGTGTTTTATTGAAAAGTCCCGTTAAAAGACAGACTGCCGGAACTACTAAGATTGCTGGCTGGGGAGGTAGGGATCGAACCTACGAATGCCGGAATCAAAATCCGGTGCCTTACCACTTGGCGACTCCCCAATTCTATTTCATGTTTTCGCACATCGGATGCCTGTCAAGACCGCGCGCAACAAACCCCCGCATATCCGCGGGCAACCTTGAAAATGCTGCATTTGCTCCGGATTCCGTCGCAAATTCGGCAAACACGCAAGCCCCTGATCCGCTCATTGCTGTTATTTTAGTATTTTCCAGACGTTTTAGCCACTCCAAACTTCGAGAAACCTCCGGATAAAGACTACAAACCACCGGTTCAAGATCGTTATGGCCATCCCGAATGGAAAAGGGCGGTATTGTGATTGGAATCGTGTTTCGTGTCAATTCCTTATTTGAAAAAATTTCTGCCGTGGAAACATGTACGGGCGGTACGATGACCAGATACCAAGCTTTCGGTAGTGATAAAGCGGTTAATTGCTCGCCGACACCTTCGGCAAATGCATTTTCTCCGAAAATAAAAATCGGCACATCGGCGCCCAGTTTCAGGCCCAGCGCCCGAAGTCGCGAGTTCTCCCAGTTCAGATGCCACAAATCATTCAGCGCCATCAGCATCGTCGCCGCATCGGAGCTGCCGCCCCCCAGGCCGCCGCCCATTGGAATGTGCTTATGCAAAGCAATGTCGACACCCAGCCGAGTACCACTCTCGCCTTGCAACAACCTAGCCGCACGAACACACAAATCCTGTTCGACCGGAACGTTTTCCAAAGGCGTAATTAATCTGATCACGCCGTCGTCACGCACCTTAAGATCGATTTGATCATAAAAATCCAGTAAACGAAAAACTGTCTGTAGCAAATGATACCCATCCGGTCTTCGCCCGACGACATGCAGAAAAAGATTCAGTTTTGCGGGAGCTGGAAAAGTCTGCATCGGCTTAATGATCAAATATTCATCAATCTTTTTATCGTTTCGCGCTAAATCCAGTTATCAACAACCATACGGATCTTTAACGCATCAAATTGCAACTCAATGATACGCGGACGCACAACTATATCCCCCTGATCTGCAAAATAACGCACATAAATGATCTGCCATCCATCCTGCCGGATAGCCACGATACGATCTTTTTCATCCAGTTCCACAACAGCGGCGCTGGCCGGAGAATACGTCCCCTGTATCCAGTATTGCAATCCGCTCAGCGGTAAACGCCAGCCCAGTACTTCGTTGGTCAGTTCCTCGACATCGCGCGCGTAAAATGCTTCCTCCTTGGCGGTTATCAAGCTCACCACATCATCGTTTTTTCTGATTTCGGCAACCGCCTGACCGAGAGGAGAAAGCAACAAAATAGTATCGTCAAACTGCGTATGCTGCCAATGCACGTTACCCGAGAAACTTTGCTCGGTACTCCGCACAGACACTCTGCCCATGACGTTAAAATCAGCAACCGGAACATCCTGCAAATCTTTTGTCGGTTCGATGACCAGCGTTCTGACTGTCGCAGGAACCATTGGCGGCGCAAATGCCGCGCAACCCGCAAGGAGGAGAAAAAATGGAACAATGGTCAGTCGACCGGTTTTCAAGACTATAAAACACCAGATTGACAACCGTCCGACGCCTTTACGGCAACATCCGCATAAGAACATTGAGCTGCTTAAATAATCGACGGTAACATTACGAATAACTCGCGCGCACAACTTTTACATGTTGACGCTTTTGTTTTCCTGCTGATAATCCGGCAGAACAATATTTAGCTCCAACGTTTCCTGATTCTCGTCCTGTTCAAAATTAACGGAAATTGCATCCTGATCGACATTTACGTATTTGCGTATGACATCAAGAAGCTCTTTTTGCAGCTGCGGAAGGTAAGACGGCCGTCGATTGCGCAGTGTGCGCTCATGAGCCACCAAAATCTGCAATCTTTCTTTGGCAATGGTTGCAGTTTTGGGTTTGGATTTTCTGAAATAGTCCAGTAAACTCATGATCTACCTCCAAAAAGTTTCCTGAAGAAGCCTCGCTTGTCATCAATGAATCGAAGCGGCCGGTCTTCTCCGAGATAACGCGCGACAACATCCTCATACGCCTGGCCTGCCTCGCTTTTTTCATCCAGAATAACCGGAATACCCGCATTGGACGCAGATAAAACTGACTTGGATTCTGGAATTATACCGAGTAGTTGCAGTGAAAGTATGTCCTGCACATCATCCAGTCCGAGCATTTCACCGGATTTCACCCGACCTGGATCATAGCGCGTCAATAACAAATACTCCTTGACTGGTTCCTCGTTTCGTTCAGCCCGGCGGGATTTACTCGCCAAAATGCCCAGCATGCGATCGGAATCCCTCACCGATGAAACTTCGGGATTAGTAACCACAAACGCATCATCGGCATAATACAGAGCGAGATAGGCACCTTTCTCGATACCGGCGGGAGAATCACAGACGATAAACTGGAAATCCCTGGACAGCTCTTCCAGGACTCTGCCGACACCCTCAAGCGTGAGCGCATCTTTGTCACGGGTCTGAGAAGCAGGCAGAATGTAGAGTTGATTGCAGTTTTTATCCCGGATCAGCGCCTGATTGAGACTGGCTTCACCATTGATTACATTAACGAAATCATACACCACCCGTCGCTCGCACCCCATAATCAGATCCAAATTACGCAGGCCTACATCAAAGTCAATCACAGCCGTTTTGTGACCTCTTTTTGCAAGCCCCATGGCAATCGCAGCACTTGTTGTTGTTTTACCGACACCACCTTTTCCCGATGTCACGACAATAATCCTTGCCAATTGAGCCTCCTTAGTTAAAGTTTCTAGGCAATTTCCTTAATGATCAATGCATGATCCTGCAAATAAACCTGAACAGGCCGCTTTTGTATCTGTTCGGTCAAATGCTCACTCGTTTTATAATCCCCCGAAATTGAAATCAGTTCGGCCTGCAGATCCAAACAGAAAATACGCGCGGCGGTGTTTCCCTGCACACCCGCCAGCGCACGGCCACGTAACGTGTTATAGACATGAATATTTCCTTCAGCCATGATCTCCGCACCTGCGCTGACCTGCGACATGACAATCAGATCACCGCGCGCGTAGATGCGCTGCCCGGAACGCACCGGTTGCGTAATCAGCATGGATTTGACCGGTTCAGGCGGTGCACTGACTGATTCCATGCGCCCCACCGATGACGCTGGATTCCTGAATTGGTTATTCTCTGCGGAATCGCGCTCCAGCACCTGGGTTTCAGTCTCTTTCCGTGACGAAGCAGCGGAAGTTGCGGAAGTGCTATCATTTTCCCGGCCAGCATCGACGGGAATCGATAACTTATGCGCTTGCTTGTCCTGCTGCTCGTTTCCGCCCCGCACGCCGATTGGAAACATACCAATCTTGCGCAACATCCCGGCAACTTCAATAACACTGACATCCAGTCCCGATTTATTCAATTCGCGCAGATCGATGATCAACGGCGAATTTTTAAAGAAATCTGGCGCCCGGTTTATTTTATCCTGCAAAGACTGCTCGATTGCTGCAAGATCATTGCTGTACAGAATCAAAATTGGCGAAAAAAAAGTACTGCTCTTGAATTCAAGAACTGACGATGATGTTGTCATTTTCTGGGGGTTTTTCGACATCCGTTGATCAATGGTTGTAGTTATTACACAGCTGGCACAGTCAGATGCGTATTGATAGTATTCAGCACTGACTGGCAGCACATTATCAGCCGCCCGCTTGAAATATTATGACGCTTTCTCATGATTGCTCATGACACCCAATGCATTACAAGTTTTTAATCATGGTCAATTGATTTCGAATGTGTATGCCGCTTTGATCACATTGGCTGAACCGATTTTTCGGTCCAGTAAGTTCAAATTGCCAACCCAAACTGTTATAGCATACAAACTCATACACCCTGAGCGATAAAAGCCCAATTATAACTGGAATATCTGTCTAGTAGCGCAGCAACTGCATAAGGCATCTCCAAAAATTCAAAGTTTTAAACAAAGAAATGAGTAAATCGCGGCACGAGCAAAAAATGCAGATGCGGCATATAATTGATATATAAGGAAACATTCTTTTTAGGCAACAAAGTGTTGTGACAAAATCTGGATTTTTAGAGGTGTTCATAAATGAAAACTGCCGTATACAACGTATTATGAAACTGATTCGCACACTGCTTCTATCAATTATCACTTTAGCACTTTTGATTTCTGTCGCGCTGAGCGTCCTGTTTTTTATGTCCATTGAGACAAGACCCAGTGTGGATAGACTGACAATTGTTGCACCGGAACACATAGAACGCGCCCGATCCCTGCTCGACCAACATCGACAGCGTCATGCCGGACATGCTCCGGCAACAATCAAGATTCTTCCGGAAGATATTGACATAGCAATCAATTATCTGACAAAACTGTTTACCAATGGAAAAGCGCGCGTAACATTATCACATCAGCAGGCCGAAATTCACGCCAGCCTGCCTTTACCTCTGCAATCGATGAAAGGGTATATTAATTTTCAGGCAACACTGACCGAAACCACCGCATTGCCGCAACTGCAATCCATACGTATTGGCAGGTTGGCAATTCCGGATGCTGTCGGTCAATTCCTGAGTACTCGACTTATTCACGAACTCAAAAGGCATCCTCATTACGGCAATGGATTAAATGTCATTCAAAGTGTGCAGTTTTCCGCAGAATCGCTAAAGATAGCCTACAACTTACCCGACAAACTCTTCGAATCGAATAACTACAATTTTCCGGTGCTCAGCAAATTCGAACAGGATAAAATCTATCGTTATCACCTCTTTCTAGTACAAAATAGCCACCAGACGTCTTCGGAGAAATCCGCGCAACCTAGCCTGACACTCGCTCAAATTTTACAGCCATTGATGCAGATGGCGGCAGAACATTCCGGAAAGAACCAGGCGTCAATCGAAAATCGCGCCGCCATTCTCGCAGCCACATTCCATATATTAAAACTGCCACTTGCATATCTGATACCCGAAGCAGTCGACTGGCCGCACCCGAAACACCAGATTATTACGTTGGACGGCCGGCAGGATTTTGCCCAGCATTTTATCGTGTCGGCCGCAATCACCGCGTATGCAGACACATTCCTGGCCGATGCCATTGGACTTTATAAAGAGATAGAAGATGCCCGTAGCGGCAGTGGTTTTTCATTTAACGATATCGCTGCGGATCGCGCAGGAACGATGTTCGGCGAACTTGCCACAGCGAGTCAGACCACAGCGTCAAAACTTCAACAGTGGGCCGCTCGCGGCATAACCGATAAGGATCTGATGCCGGACTGGACTGACTTGCCGGAACACCTGCCTAAATCAACATTCAGGCAACAGTATGGCAATATGGATACACCGGCTTATGATCAGATGATGAAAAAAATCGAACAACGTGTGACCGAGCTGCCTTTTTTAAAGTAGTACGGCGACTTTTCACACTTACGGTTTTTGATCGATCCTGTATGCGCTATTCTTTCAAACGTCTGATGGTTTCGAGCAGAATTTCATTATCGGGATCTCTTTCCAGCGCGGAGCGCCAGATATTCTCGGCGTCTTCCCGCGCGCCCTGAGTCCATAACACCTCGCCTAAATGAGCTGCTATTTCGGAATCCTGGCTGATAGCAAAGGCGCGATTCAGATAATTCAATCCCTCCGTGAGATTTCCCATACGGTAATAAACCCACCCCAGGCTGTCCATAATATAGGGATCATCGGGCGACAATTCCACGGCTTTTTTAATCAGCTTCAAAGCTTCCGGCAACCGTAGCCCCCGTTCGGCGAAGCTGTAGCCCAACGCGTTATACGCGTGTGCATTATCCGGACGGAGTTCAATCAAGCGGCGCAAATCTTTCTCAAGGACTTCAAACCGGCCAATCTTGTCAGCCACCAAAGCACGGTCATAAAGTAATTCGGGATAATCTGGAAGACTTTCCAATCCCTGATCAAGCACTTCAAATACTTCCTGATACGAACCCGCGCGCCTCAGAATCTGGGCCTCCGCCAGCACCAGGTGTGCTTTTTGCTGATCATTTACCGCGGGCAATTGCCGTATCAGCTGACGCGCATCTTCCAGCTGCCCCCTTTGAGCCAGCAGATCGGCGTAACGGATCTGCGCAGGCAAGAAGCGCCCGCCTCTTCTGACCTGACGATAGGAGGCCATGGCCAGATCTGTTTGTTGCGTTTCTTCATACACTCTGGCGAGATGAAAATGTATAGCGCTGGCATCAGGATATTCCAGCTCAAGCGCTCTCTTCAGACTTTTCTCTGTCAAATCAAAATCATAAAGCTCAGTGGCCATCAAACCAATAGCCACCATCACTTCCGCGTCTTCCGGGTTTTTTTCAAACAACAATCGCAACTGTTCACCCGCGTAATCTTTTTCGCCCTGATCGATAAGCAGCTTGCCATACGCTATCCTGACCTCAGTACTATCAGGATATTTGTCAAGATAAGCGCGATAGAAATCAATTGCCTGCGCACCTGATCTACGCTGCAGAATTCTACCCAGCTGGGCTGCCGCCAGCTCCCATTCCGGACGCAACGCAAGCGCACTGCTCATCTCCGCCTCGGCAGTCTCGTATTCACCACCGAACCATGCCGCCTGAGAAACGGCAAAATGTGCTTCAGGTAATTTGGGATAGGCCGTCGCCAGTTTTTGTATCAAGCGGAATATTTCGCCTTTATTCGGATTGCGTGACAACATCTGGTTAAGCTGCATAAAAGCACTGGCGGTATTTTCAGATTCAGCAGCTATCAATTTTTCCAGATGCGGAAATGCTGCATCCAGCCTACCCAGATTGACCAGCATTGCCGCCAGTGTCTGCCGCGCATCCAGTGAATCAGGATCATACTCCACCCACATGTCAGCCGCCCGCTCAGCGGCAAAAGGATGGCGTGCGTGCAAGGCTATCTCACTGGCGCGTCTGGCAATACGTGGGTCACGTGTTGTCTGCGCAAGTTTCAGATAGCGACTGACAGCCACATCCAGATTACCCCGCTGCAGCGCAGTTTCACCGAGCAAAAAATCAAAAAGGATCGCCGCAGTCAATTCTTGTCTGGGAAGCTTGGACTCATCAATGGCATAATCGAAATCCGAGTCTGAATCCGTGTCCGCAATTTCGGCCTCTTCGACAATTTCAGACTGCGCTTTTTCCTCGGCTTCTAGGGATTTTCCATTTTTCTCTCCACCTTCATGCGTGGGAAGCTGCGCACATGCCGTTAGACCGAGTATCAACAATGAGGCTAAGGTTCTTAGGTTCATGAAAAATCCAAAATGATATTAAAAAACTACAAAACCAGCATGCAAAAGATGTTGCTCATGACTTTTTGCTGACGAATACTATTTTACTTTTTTACGTTCGACAAAGTGTAAAAATAATTTACACACAGGCCTGACTAAAATGCAATAGACTTCTCAACACGCCACATCCCGAATACTACAAGAACAATGCTTATTACCCGTCCGCTTTCTCATTTCCTCAGAGCAGTATTATTTCATTAAAGTTCACAGTGTTAACCGCAAAAACAGCGACCAATCGCCCATTCTATTTCGGATACGTTTGAATGGATATGAACATAACCACTAGCGCGCGCCAAGCATCACATCAACGGCACTTATCTTATTTTCCCTCCGATATTCCAGTTCCACTTTCTGTCCAACCTGAAGCGATTTCAGAATGTTGGCGTACGATTTCAAATCGACAACCGGCTGACCGTCGAGCCGAAGCAGAACATCACCCGCCCTTAATTGCGCCCGCTCAGCAGGAGAATCCGGCATCACGCTGTCGACACGTACGCCTTCGCCCTGATAGGAGAAATCGGGCACTGTACCCAAGCTTGCGTTGCGCCGGGTGCGCGAAGCATGGCCGACAGGCGATGCATTCGCCTCACTTCCCGTTTCACTTGATTGCAGTGTAACGGTCAACGGCTCAATGCGATTTGACAAATATTCAGCGGCTTCCTTAAGCACGGCAGCCACTTTGGTGAGTCCGGCGGCATCAATTTTATCGGTCGTATCGCCGGGTGCGTGATAATCTTCATGCGCGCTGGCAAAAAACTGCACCGCCGGAATACCCGCATCAATAAAAGCAGTCTGATCGCTGGAGCCGAAGTCATTCGCCACTGCATTCACCGGAATCCCGGTGACAAATCCTGTGCCACGAAAAATATGCATCCATTCACGCGCACTACCGGTTCCCAACACAGTCACCGGATGCTCGCCAAGTCGCCCCACAGTATCAAGATTCAGCATTGCTGTGATCTTTTCAGCGGGATATCGCTTTGTATTATTCAAATAATATCGGGCGCCCAGCAGACCCGATTCTTCACCAGTGAACGCGACAAAAACAATGCTGCGCTCAGGTTGCCATTTTTCCGCCACTTGCCGGGCAAGTTCCAGCATGACAGCGACGCCGCTGGCGTTATCATCCGCACCATAATGAATTTTCCCTTCATTTCCAGCCCTGACATCCGGCCAACCCATGCCGAGGTGATCGTAATGCGCGCCAATGACAAGGCTCTCCATCGCCAGCTCAGGATTCTTTCCGGGCAAAATCCCGACCACATTGCGTAAGGTAACTTCCCCTTTCGGCGCACCCACATCCTGCCGCCAGGATTGCATGAAGTTATGACCATCTCCGCCAGGTTGCAGACCGGCAAGACGGAACTGCTGCGCAATATAGTCGGCGGCTTTATCCAGCTCGGCTGTCCCCAATTCGCGCCCCTTCAACGCTTCACCGGCCAGAAAGGCGATATCAGTCATCATGCGCTCTTCCGAAAAAACCGGCGGCAACTGCGCCAGCGCCTGACGCGGGGCCAATTTGCCGGTTTGCCAATGATCAACGGCCCCGCCATCGGCTTGTTCTACCGCCAGCGATAACGGCGAGCTGACTATCGGCCACTGACCTTTGAGTACATTGGTCAATTCGTCGTCTTGAAAAGCAAGATAACTGTATTTACGGTAATGTGGCAGTTTCCGCGCCAACTCGGCTATTGCCTGCGGCATATTTCCAGCCACCCAAAGCAGTGTTTTATCCGGATTTTCCGATTGTCTGGCGGTCAATACGATTGCATGCTTATCCGCTGTAAAACGCTGACCATTCAGCGTAAGTATTTCGTCAGCATAATGCACCGGTCGTCCGGACAGTGCTTCTATCACATGTTCCGCAAACCGGTTTCGCCACCCCATAATCCAGACAGCCCGATCCGTCGGCGGCACATGCAGTTCATTATCCAGTCTCACTTCAAGCCGCCCCGGCTGCGTTCTTTGCCAATTGTCCGCCAAATCCTTATAGGCCTGAAGTATCCGGGGATCAGCATCCGCCGGCAGAATCAGCAACGGGTCTTGCGCACCGAATCCCTGTGACAGTGCCGCGGGTATTTCACGATAATCGAGACGCCGGAAAACATCAAACTGCGGATCAATTTCGATGCGTAAAGGACGCGCCGGGAAATCCAGTTCAATCTTCTGGGTGCGCTGCTGCAGGACGATTCGGGAATGGTACGCCTGATCTCTACCTTCCAGATGGACAGTTAAAGGCACCAGCAATTGATATAACTCGCCTTGCTGGACTTGTTTCAATGCGGCTTCAAGCTTATAACCCTGGGCTGTCCGAGTTGCGACAGCGGACTCAATCACCAAATCCGGCGCACCGCTGCGGTCAATCCATTGTGCAAAAAACGCGGAGAAATCCCGCTCCGCGACTTCACTAAATATTTTTTCCAGGTCTTTAAAAGTTGCCTGCTTGAATTTGAATTGACTGTAAAACCGCCGCAATGCACGAATAAAATCCGCATCACCAATCTCCTGTCGCAGCATATGGAAAAACATCATCGTCTTGCCGTAACCCACCGCCTCGGAACTGGAACTGTGCCGCGAAACAAAGCGGGCAACCGGAAAATCACGCTCTTTGCCGACAAAATCCGCGTATTTCTGCAGGACATCACGCCGGTATTCCTCACCCTTGCCGCGTTGTTCATTGACCAGGTGATCGGCAAGATAGGCCGTCAATCCTTCCGCCCAATTACCTTCGGCATAATCGACAAACACGCCATTGCCCCAATAGTTGTGCAGAATCTCATGCGGATAGGACGAATGCAGAATAAACGGAAAACGAATAACTTTGGGGCCCAATAAAGTAAATGATGGCATGCCATATCCGGTTTCCCAGAAATTCTCGACCAAGGCAAATTTGGCATACGGATATATTCCAAGCAGCTTGTTGTACATACCGATATATTGCGCGGTGACATCCAGATATTTTTTTGCCAGCGCCACGTCTGCTTCGCGCAAATAAACCAGCGCTTCAACGGCGGCGACTGACTGGACATAGCGATGATAGCGTCCGGCAACAAGATAGATATCATCCTGCGGGTGCTGCTCTTCCCAAACTACAATACGCTGCTGCCCGTCCTGCCGATCATTAAGCAAACGCCCCTGACTGATCGCATCCCAGCCCGCAGGCAAGCTGACATTCAATCGAAAAGACACCATTGGGTTTTCGAATTGCGGATACCAAGCCGTTGAATTCGCCAGAAAAACACCTTCTTCTGAAATCACGCCCGGCGTATAGCTGAAACTGCGCGCATATTCCTGCCCCGGCTCCATTACTGCATGATTGATTTTGCCGCTGTAATGCAACGTTACGGATTCAGCTGGAGGCGCAACAGTCAATACGTAATGCTTTAGTGGCGCGGGAGCACGCACCATCGCACCCGACGGCGATGACACAACCTGCCCGCCTTCAACACGGTCAATCGTCAAATGCGCATGCAAACTAAATTTCAACTGCTTAAGCCGCGGCAAGCGGATTTGATCTTTAACCTGGATTTCATTGCGATCGGGAAACAACACAATATCCATGTCATGAAAAACCACGTCGTCGCCGGATGACGCTACTACCGGCTGCGGGAGAATAGCCCATAAAATCAGCGCAATCAGCGTATACGCCATGATCGAATCAGGATAATATTTTTTATGCATGTCCAACGTTGAAGCTTGTATTAATTGGGTTACTTGAGAAGGTTGATCGGTTTTTTGCTGTATGCGCAGACAAGCAGCAAATTTCCACAAAAAAGCTATGCTGCTTTATTTATGCACCATGCTGTGTTCCTTTCTGCGCACCTTGCCTGTCCAGGCAATCAAAGTAGATGGTCGCATCAGGTGCGGTTTGACTGCGCTGTGACTGCCACAGCATTTCGGCCAGACATTCCATGATACGGTGTGTGGCTTCATGTTCATCGCCGGTCTGTTGCCGCAACCGGATAAAACGGTCACAGATGCCAGCAGGCTGGTTAATTGAAAGCTGCTCTTTGATAGCAAGATGCATACTCATATGCAAAAAAGGATTCGTATCTCCCATCTCCGGCAGGTAATCCCTATCACGATGGGATTCGGCATCTTCCAGGATTATGTGGTATTCCGGGTGCTGCAGAATCACCTCCAGCGCGAGCTGCTCAATGCCTGTCAGCACTTCCTGACGCCGGTATTTCGCCCAGCTGTCAAAAAACAGATGGCGCGCCTGATCTCTCGTTGGTTTGAACATAACTTTATGTCATTTAGTTTTAAATGGCTTTTTCCTTAAATTCGCACAGATGCCGAATAATGCATTTAGCGCATTCAGGTTTTCTGGCCTTGCACACATACCGTCCATGCAAAATCAGCCAGTGATGCGCGTCATGCTTGAATTCCCCGGGAACCACCTTGAGCAGCTTTAATTCAACCTCCAGCACGTTCTTACCCCGCGCTAGCCCGGTGCGGTTAGCCACTCGAAAAATATGCGTATCAACAGCAATGGTCGGTTCGCCAAAAGCCGTATTCAATATGACATTTGCCGTCTTGCGCCCCACGCCGGGCAATGCTTCCAGCGCTTCCCGTGTACGAGGCACCTCACCCGCAGATTTTTCAATCAACAGCTGACAGGTGGCCAGAATATTTCTGGCTTTTGATTTATACAAACCGATGCTTTTGATATATTCGAGCAAACCGGTTTCACCCAAAGCAAGGATTCCCTGCGGCGTGCTGGCTCTTGGAAAAAGTTTCCGGGTTGCCTGATTGACACTTTTGTCCGTTGCCTGCGCAGACAAAATTACTGCGATCAGCAACTCAAAAGGTGATTGATATTCAAGTTCGGTTGTCGGATGGGGATTGAACGCCTGCAGACAGGTAAACATTTCACGGCGTTTCGCTGAATTCATACCGTAAGCTCTGCTTATTTCTCGATTTGCGCGCGCATTGCCGCAGCCCGTCTGAGCGCTGCCCGCACAATGTCTTGTTTTCGGTTATCTTCGGGAAGCCGTTCGGATAAATTATCCAACGGATGGATGTTAGCGGATGACTGTGAAGCAACCGCTTCCTTACGTTTTGTTTTTTCTAGCAACAGACGTTGCAGCCTGAACTGATAGCGCAAACGGGCACGATCCGCTTTTGTCTTTAACGCATCCGCAATTTGCGCATCTGTGCCCTGAAATGCTTCCGTCGGAACCATTGCAATGCAATCCATCGGACAAGGCGCTATACACAACTCGCATCCCGTACATTCATCGGTCAAAACGGTATGCATTTGCTTAGCCGCACCCACGATTGCATCCACCGGACAGGCACGCACGCAAAAGGTGCAACCGATACACAGATTTTCATCAATGATTGCTACGGCGCGCGGCTTGGGCATTCCATGTCGCGTATTCAACGGTTTCGGTTCAACACCCAGCAACGCAGCAATTTTGCGTATGCCTTCGGCATCACCCGGCGGACATTGATTAATATCCGCATCTCCTTTCACAATAGCCACAGCATAGGGCTCGCAACCCGGGTAACCGCACTGGCCGCACTGCGTCTGCGGTAACACTGCATCTATTGCTTTTATGAATTTTTCACTGAATTTCAAGTAGAAACCTGCTTATTTCTTTCTGCCGCATTGCAAAATAATATGTCATGCAAGACCGGCTTCTTACCCCAAACGATTATTGCTTCGCTCCGTTTCTTGCTACTTCTGTTCACAGACTGCTTTCCATTCAGCTTCATCCAGACTTTCGGGTGGCACCGCCCGCCATTGCTGCGGTTGATTATAAGCTCTCAGAAGCTCACCTTTTCCCATATTCAGGCTGAATAACTTAAATGCCAGATCTCTCACCAATTCCTCTTTGCAATCATAATCACGACGGATTGTTTTAGACAAAAAACTTGTTCCCGACGCCCTCTGTTCAGTTTTATAGTCAATCAAAATCCACATTTTGGCTTTACCGGCGGCCTTACGCGCAGAAACCAGATCCACATAAGCCGTATAGCCACCGTCTTCATCGCTTTCACCGACTGAAGTCCACTCAGCCATTACCTCCGGAATCATGAAAAACAGCAGCATTAAAGCAGATATAAATTTTTTCATCGTTAACGTTTCAATCCTGATTATCAAAAAACAAGTTTTAAAAAATAAACAACAGTCTGAAAAAGGATATTTAATACTCGGTCAAATTCGACTCATGGTTTCTGTGATTCAATGCCTGAAAAAATAAACCGTATCACTTTACTTTACAGCATTTTGTTGTATTACCACCCGACCGATTCTTACATCATCATTATACAACTGCAATGAAAGACAGACCGTAACATACTTTTCAACCGGTCTCCGGAATTCTTTTGCGCCACGGCAACCGCGTTTTTGAGCGATACAAACCTGCATTCACATTTTGCATAGCCCTTCTCTTCGCGTCAATTAGACGTTAGACTGACATATATGAATCATAACCATAACAAGTGACTCATTCACGAATCACTTCTATTCGTCATAAGAGCTGTTAAATGTATTGTAATTATCGTATCGCGTTAATTCTGGTTGTACTGATTTCAGCAACCATTCTGTCCGGTTGCATGACAAGCAAAAAAGAACAAAACATGGTTCTCCCTCCCGAATCACAAAGCGCTACGCCAACAAATCTTCCTTTTTTCAAAACCAACCGCAGAACCAGCCACGAAGATCCTGGCAAATTCATCATGATCGAAGGAAATCAATGCACTATGCGCGACAGAGGACCGGAGCCGGCAACGATGCTAATCACTATTGATATGCCGCCTTACGTCAATCAAGCTACAGCGATCCTGAATGGCTGGGATTTACGCTATTTAAACAAGGATCAGGAGATCCGTGCATTACGCGCAGATATTAAGCATAGCAAACTGCTAACCGGCGCGGGTTCTCCTACACTTGTTTTTGAGGCAACCGGTGAAATCAGCGACCAGAACTGGGATGACGCCTATGAATTTTGCGTGCATTACACTGGCTTCGGTTTTAACAGCACATGGATCGATGCACGCATTGAAGGTGATTATAATGGCATTGACGCCCAGGTTCTACAGACTGTCGCCAGAGGCCCTGTTGCCACACTGGAAAGCTCGTGGAATGAAGGTCTGTTAAAAAAAAGCGACGCTATCGTCGTTCTGCCGCGCGGATTTGATTTCCGGTTCGACAATGCATTTGAATGCGAATGGCGCTTTCCACCCTGCCGCTGGGGAGATCCGTCCGATTATCATCTGCGCCAGATTGCTTACAGCCTTTATCAGATGGGCGCATCACCCAATCCCGATGGCAAGCCGCACTGGGTGACACAGACGCTCTTTAAAGATAACAATACCCGCCCGCACTGGATTAAAACACGTGCAGCACTGATTGGCGGCAACAGCGTCAAGCTCAGCGCCGACTTTCTCGCACTGAATCCACGTTCCGGTAAAAATAATACCTGCCGCAGTGGTGTTGAGGGCGTTGTGCGCACAGAAACATTCCGCATCAATGACTTGCCGTATGATTATGCCGTCCCTATGCTGACCGGATGGGATCTGAACTATGAGTGCGATGACCAACGCGTGCAGCGCGCTGGCACCTGGATACATGACATCCGTTTTGATGCAAGATCCCATGCGTTGGAATACAAAATCTCATCCATCCTTCGTGATCGAAACGGCGCGCCGGGCTTTAACGCCGTGCATCGCGTCAGCGTTCTGGGACTAAACCGTATTACGGCGCTCGCTCCGGTTACCGAACGCGCAGCGCCTGACATTCAAATCCGGCTTAGAAATCAGGATTGAACCCGGTCCGAATCAGAATCTATGCGCATGACGACAGAAACCGCCCCGGCAATCAGGAATTGTCTGTTTTCAACCAAGACTGTAATGATTTATTCCTTCAGTTTTACTACAAAACACGGCAACCTGATCACGACACAGACAGCATGGTCAGATATTTCTTAAAAAAACAACCACGACAAATCAAACCTGAAATGAGAATATTCTGCAACAATATGTTGTAATTTTTATGAAAAATAAAGAAAAGGTTTGCGTGTTCAGTATCCGTTCAGTATGCTTGACCTCGTGCCAGGTAAGGTTTTTCCTTGCACACCGGATCATCACGGAATGGCGTCATGTTTCGCCCTATAATTTTAATGAATCACAAATTTCACATTACGGAGGGTTGCGCTTTGATTGCTCAGAATAAACTAAAAATAACCGGGACAATGCTTGCTGTTTGCAGCGTATTTATTGTCAATTCGACATCACATGCTTCATCCAACTCAACCATTGCCACGTCATCACTCAAAATTGCCGCGGCTTCATCCGATACAACCACCGCACCTTACGGACATGAAGCTTACGCGGAACCGGCTGACGGCGATAAAGGTTTGATAGAAAGCCTGACCGGGTTCAAATACAACGAAACACCTTTTCTACAGTCACTGGGTGTAAAAGTCGGCGGCTGGGTTGATATTGGATTCACCGGAAACCCCGACAACCCAAGCGGCTCGAATGGTCCGGTCACTTTCAACAGGGGCCCGAACGAATTCAGACTGCATCAGGTCTATGGTTTCATAGAACGCGAAGTCAATACAAACACGAGTACGTTCAGTGTTGGTTTCCGTGCAGATTTATTATATGGTTCTGACGCACGCTATACGTTTGCATCGAATTTCGACGCCGATGAAAACTTCGTTGGCCGGGTTCTGGATCCCAACAACCAGCATCAACTGGCATTCCCGCAGGCATATGCCAATATTTATGTTCCGGTTGGCAACGGCCTGACATTCCAGGTCGGGCATTTTTATACGCTGATCGGGTATGAAGTTGTACCTTCTGTCGGCAACTTCTTCTTCTCGCACGCCTACACCATGCAATATGGCGAACCGTTCACGCATACCGGTGCACTGGCGATATATCCTGTAAACAATAACATCACAGTCAAAGGCGGGGTTGTGAGCGGATGGGATGCGCATTTCAATCAACCGGCAAATTTTCTTGGCAGCATCAGCTACACCACAGACGATGAGCGCACGACTTTAACCGGATCGTTGATCAGCGGCAGCACGGAAACAGCATTTGCAGCAGGCACAGGCACCGCCAAGGTCGACCATAACCGTACGTTATATAGTCTGGTACTGGAACATAGTTTCACGGACAGATTGCATTACGTATTGCAACATGATCACGGCAATCAGGAAAAAACCGCATTTGGCCGCGCCGCACAATGGTATGGTGTAAATCAGTATGTTTTCTACGATATCCTTCACAACCTTGCAGCCGGTTTACGCATGGAATGGTTTCGCGATGACGACGGTGTCCGGGTTAACGGATTCACTGACAACTATATTGCTGTAACAGGGGGATTAAACTATTCGCCGATCGCGGGATTTACCATTCGCCCGGAAGTTCGCTATGATCGCTCAACTTCAGACAGAAAAACAGGTAGAGCATTCGATAACGGAAAAGACAATGATCAGATTCTATTGTCTGTAAGCGGTATTTTCCGCTTTTAATCGCTATATCTGATTGCAAAAAAAGAAGAGAGAGAAAAAACTCCCCTCTCTTCGCCTTGCTGTCTAACCAACCATTGGTGGATTATTCTTGAATAATCCACCAATGGCCATTTCACTTACTATTGAAGAGCTGTTTTCAATGTATTGAGTTAGTTAGCATCCAAGAAAAGCAATAGACGGAGATCAGCCATAAATATTTCTTTATTCGCCATCGTGATTAACTCCGCAAAACCAGAAAACCCAACAGCTTATCCATTCATCGTACTATCAAACGATTTACCAGCAAGTCTGATTATATTGGTTGACAATAGTGGCTTTGGTTTATTCATAATATCGAAATATTCACAAAATATTATTGCAAAAAAAAATTTTCCGACTCTACGCAAAACTCATACTGTCACGATAATTCAAGAACCTTCCTGTTCAAATTAAAGCTGATCATACAGGCATAAATAATTCCCGATAAGTGCTGTATACTGAATTATATTGTTTCCATAAGGTTGACAATAGCTTAAATAATGCAAGATCTTAATTTATTAGGCATCTACGCGCGCGTAGTTGAAGCTGGAAGCTTTGCTGAGGCTGCAAGACGCATGGGTATTTCGCGCGCCGCCGTCAGCAAGGCAATTTCCAAACTGGAAAAGAATCTTGGCGCGCAATTATTAAACCGCAGCACACGGCATCTCAGCCTGACCGAGGCGGGCGCCGTACTCGCAGAACACTCGGCGCACATTCTAGATGAAGCAGAGCAGGCAGAACGGTTTGTAAACAGCCTACAGGCCGAGCCGCGCGGCATGCTTAAAGTCAGCGCATCCGTCGCCTTTGGCACGCTGCATGTAGCACCCGCACTAGCTGATTTTCTTGCGCGCTATCCGGAAATCCGGATTGACTTAACCATCACCGATCGTCCGGTCGATTTGGTCGAGGAAGGCCAGGATGTCATCATTCGGGTTACTAATGAACCGGATCTGAATCTTGTCGCCCGCAGACTGGCGCCTGCACGGCGCAGATTATGCGCAACCCCTCGGTATTTTGAGAAAAACGGCATACCGCGGACACCAGAAGATCTGATCAAACATAATTGCCTGGACTACACACTCTCTGGAGAACAGGGGCACTGGAATTTTACCGGTCCCGAGGGCATCATTACCGTGCCTGTTTCAGGCAATTTGCGCATCAATGATGATGACGCGCTGTCTCAGGCGGTATTGGGCGGCCTGGGTATCGCGCTACTGCCAACATTTACTGTCGGCAAGGAATTGCAAAGCGGAAAACTGCAAGCAGTACTATCCGAATACATCGCGGTGGAGCGTTACGTTTATGCTTGCCATTTGCCCAGCCGCCATGTACCCGCCAAGGTACGTTCGTTTATCGATTTTCTTGCCACGCGCATCGGCAAAATACCATACTGGGATCAGGACTTATAAAAAGCATTCCGAGCATCTTGCTGACCACAAAGCCGGAGCTGCTCAAGCAATACTGCCAGATCATCAGGTATTTCAGAACGCCACTCCATTAACTGCGTATTTCCAGGGTGACAAAGCGCCAGCTTCCATGCATGCAGCGCCTGTCGGGGGAATACACTCAAAAGCATTCCAATTTCCGCAGCCATCTTTCCTGGCTTGCCGCCATAAACAGAATCACCGACCAATGCATGTCCTATGGAATGCATATGAACACGAATCTGATGTGTACGCCCCGTTTCCAGACTGCACTGCAATAATGAGCACCCCGTCAAATGTTCGAGAACGCGATAATGTGTTCGCGCCGGCTTCCCGCGCATGTTAACAGCCATTTTTGTGCGATGCACCGGATGGCGGCCAACAGGCGCGTCAATACTACCGCTACCGGCAACCCTACCCAGCACCAGCGCCAAATAATCACGTTTGACTGTACGCTGCTGCAATTGGCGCACCAGACTCGTTTGCGCCTCAATCGTCTTTGCTACGACCAGCAATCCGCTGGTATCTTTATCCAGCCGATGAACGATGCCCGCGCGCGGAACGCATTGAAGTTGCGGCAAATGATGCAACAACGCATTCAATAAGGTACCTTGCCAATTGCCATTTCCAGGATGCACCACCAGACCAGCCGGTTTATTGATAATCAGCAGCGTCTCATCCTCGAAAACAATGTCCAGCAGGATAGCTTCAGGCACATGCTGTTGCTCGACGACGGGAACATCGGGGTAAATTGAAATATGCTCCCCACCCCAGACTTTCTGCTTAGTCGTACAGCTCTGCTCATCCAGCTTAACACGCCCATTGAGTATCCAGGACTGAATGCGATTGCGCGACCAGTCCGGCAACAATTTTGCCAGCGCCTGATCAAGGCGCTGGCCCGCATTGTCCACAGAAATCACAACATGTACGACCGAGGCATCCGTCTCAAGCCGTGCTGGCGATGGCGACTTTACGTTATAATCTTTTTTTGATTCCATGCTTTTTTGACTTTATGATGATGTTCAAAAACATTGCGTTGTTTTTAATTCTGGCGACTACACTATCCGCATGCGGTTTACTGCCCGATCAGAAAGAAGATACGCATAACTGGTCGGCAAGCAAGTTTTACGAAGAAGCAAAAGAAAAACTAAACAGTGGAAATTATGAAGCTTCAATTAAACTGTTTGAAGGACTGGAAGCTCGATATCCTTACGGTCGCTATGCACAGCAGGCCCAGCTTGAAACGGCCTACGCGCATTATAAAAATCAGGAACAGGCTTCGGCTATTGCCGCAGCCGATCGCTTCATTAAACTGCATCCCAATCACCCCAATGTTGATTATGCCTATTATATCAAGGGCCTGGTTAATTATCATGATAACTGGGGCATCATGAACTTCCTGATGCGCGGCTTTCTGAAACAGGACATGAGCGAGCGCGACTCGAAAGCATCACGCGAATCGTTTGAAAACTTCAAGGAACTGGTGACACGTTTCCCGAACAGTAAATACGCGCCCGATTCCAGGCAACGCATGGCGCATTTGCTGAATGTCATCGCCATGAACGAAGTCCATGTTGCGCGTTATTATATGAAACGACACGCCTATGTCGCCGCGGCCAATCGAGCGCAGTACGCAATCAAGGAATACCCGCTTACACCCGCCGCCGAGGAAGCGCTTTATATCATGTCCCAGGCCTACAATGCGCTGGGCATGCCCGAATTAAGCGATGACGCCGAACGCGTACTGAAAAGAAATTTTCCCGACAGCAAGTTCCTCGATGATATACAGGATTCCGAAAATCCATCGTGGTGGAAATTCTGGTAACTGAAGCCTACTGATTATCTTTTAAATGCACGGTCAGAACGTCACACTCGGCATTAAAAATAACACCTTTTGCGGTTGATCCCATCAACGCCGCCAATCCATGATGGCCGTGCGATCCGACGACAATCAGATCGATCCGCTCCTTCAGCGCAAGCTGAATAATTTCTTCCTGCGGTTTTCCCCAGATCAGCCAGCGGTTAGCCGGCGCAATACCCACACTATCGCATACCTGATTGAATCTGTTTTTTTCATCTTCCAGAAGCGGATCACCGGATTCATCACGCAATGCAACAATGACACCGTACGGCGTATCCGGCATGGGAATATTATCCAGAACATGAATCACACCAAGCTCGGCATTTAATTGGTTGGCCAGGTGCTTGGCCTGCTTAACAACAATACCGTCGTAATCCGAGAAATCAATAGCAGCAAGAATTTTCTTATAATTATTCATATACAGTTCACTTTAAACATAACCAACCGGACTGGCAAACTGTTGATTCTACCTTATTCCGAGTTTCTCTGGAGAATGCGCTCCATTGCGCAAATCAAAGATAACACGCACCTTATTCAAGTTGTTCAGCAAATCAGAAAATGATTCATCATACAATCACTTACTTTGCAAAATTTTAAGCTGTCCTTAACATTAATTTTACATTGCTTTGACTATAATAACCTACGCTGGAATTTCACTGTTCGGGAGCAATATTGCGGTATAAACAATATCTGACACATTGCCCAGAAAAATCTACTCGATTAAGCGAGTATGTTTTCCAGCCATTAATTTACCTATATTGAAAAGTGACTTCATGTTTACCACCACACTTTGTCAATCCGCTCACGGTTCCCAGCGGCGACGCCCAACTCCACAGGGTTTATCAGGATCGCGCCCATGAATATATTGATCGTGGAAGATAATCAGGATATTGCCGCCAGTATTTATGACTATCTTGAAACCCTCGGCTACACGATTGATGCTGCACGCGATGGTTTGACAGGATTACACCTGGCCCTTACCAAAGACTATGACGTGATCATCCTCGATTTGGGATTGCCGGGCATCGACGGCACGGAACTCTGTCGCAGGCTTCGTCAGGATGCGAAACGGCTCATTCCGGTGATCATGCTGACTGCCCGGGATTCTCTCGAAAACAAACTGGAAGGCTTTCAATCCGGTGCCGATGACTACCTCATCAAACCATTCGCGCTAAAAGAACTGGCGGCGCGGGTTAAGGCACTGTCAGAGCGCATCAGGCGCATACCACCGTCACAATTGCAAATTGGCGATCTCGCGCTCAATATGGAGACGCATGACGTGCATCGCGCGGGAAAACACATCAATCTCAACCCAATCCTTTTCCGCTTGCTGACCTTTCTAATGCAGAATCCACATCGCGTGATCAAACGGGAAGAACTCGAATACGCCGTCTGGCAGGACAATCGCCCCGACAGCGATGCATTGCGCACCCATCTGTCCAACCTCCGCCAGGCCGTTGACAAACCTTTTGAACGTCCTTTAATTCACACTGTACGCGGCTTCGGTTATAAATTAACAGACAACAATGCAGAAGACTAAGCGCCTGCGAAAACGTATCACACTGGCGTTCCTACTGTTTGGTGTTTTTCTCACATTCACACTCGGCATCAGTCTTGTTGCGGCATTAAAATCGATAGAGGCGGAAATACTCGATGACATTCTTAAAACCGAGCTGACAACACTGCAAAAACAAGCTGAAAGTACAGCGCAAATCCCCGCCACTTCACGATCACGCTCAACCATCATTATTTATACCGCCCCGCTTTCGGAGCAACATCAATTGCCGGAGCACGTGCGCAACCTCCCTCAGGGAACCTACGACATCGTATTCAATGGCCGGGATTATCGCGTTCTGGTTCAGCATGTCAACGACATAAGATATGTCGTGCAATTCGATGACACCAGCATTCATAAGCGTGAAGATGATTTTATCCGCCTTGTCTGGTTATGCGCCATTCTGACCTTACTCATCGCATTGGTCATCGGCTGGGCGGTAGCCGAGCATGTCATTAGTCCGATAAAGCGTCTGGCCTATCAGGTTATGGCGTTCAAAAATCAGCCCGGCGAGGCGCTCGACCTGTCCGAGTTCGGTGACGATGAAATAGGCGTACTGGCGCGAAAATTGAAACACTATCACGAACAACTGCAATACTTGTTGATTCGCGAAAAGGAATTCGCCAGCAACGTGAGCCATGAATTGCGCACACCCGTGACCAGTATCAGCATGGCGGCTGAAGTGCTGGCGGCGAAAGCCGATCCATCCACGCCGGAATACGCCAGAATTCAGCGCATTCAGCGCGCTGCGGATGAAATGTCTGAATTGATCGAAACTTTTCTGATACTGGCGCAAATTAACCATGCGTCCACGCATAACACCGCAGCCTGCGCTATGGAGCCAATCGTACGTAAAGTGATTGAGCAACAACGCGTATGGCTGGGCGATAAACCGGTCAATGTCAGCGTTGCGGTCAACGGACAACTGGAAGTCGCCGCACACGCGGGAATACTCAGCGTACTGGTGGCGAATCTGGTGCGCAATGCATTCCGTCACACGGATAAAGGCGCCATTACCATATCGCTGTTACCCGATCGTTTGTCCGTCAGCGATACCGGGGCCGGTATTGATCAGACCATACAGACGCAATTATTCAAGGAATATATTACGCACAAATCGGGCGACAGCAACAGAATTGGATTGGGTTTGACCATTGTTCAGCGAATCTGCGAGCGTTATGGCTGGAAAGTATTTTTTGAAAGTGAAAAAGGCCAAGGATCCCGATTTACCGTGCTGTTTAATCCGCACTCGTGATCCTTTCACCGCACACCGCAACAGGAATTTCCTGATAAAACCCCTTGCCTTAATACCGTGTGCGAGCAGTATGCCTGTCAGCCTTTTTCAGGTTGTTCGCGGGCGCACCAGCAATATCGATGCGCTGACATGGGAAACAAGCTGTTCGGCAACGGATCCGATAAAAAAGCGCTCCAGCCCGCGGCGATTGGCGGTTCCCACCACCAGCAAATCGGCCTCCCAGTCGACAACCGCATCAGCGATAGCCTCAACAACGCCATTCAATCCATATTCGATATTTGCGCGCACAAGGCGGGTTTCAATATTCAGTGCGTCAACAGATGACTCAGCCTGCGCCAGTATCTCATTACCAGCGCTCGCATCCGCTGCGTTATCTCCCTGCACTGCGTGAACAATACAGATTGCCGCGTTATAGATATTGGCGATATTCTGCGCCTCCGCCAAAGCTTGATTAGCCGTTTCGCCGCCATCAACAGCAACCATTATTTTTTTATACATTGCGCTATACCCTTAAAAAATGTTTGTTAACTCGGACAGGGTGACTATTCTTTCACCCTGCTCGATCTTTCACTGCGGCCCGCAAACTAGCCTCGGCAATGGAAATGATTACTGCAAGTTGGAGCTGTCTTTCTTGAGATTCTCAAAATACCGCTTGATAACCGCTCTTCCCGGCGTTTTATCATGATTGGTATACACCATATAATGAATAAAACCATGTATCGCCATCGCGATCAACAGGCCCTCAAAAATGCCGACCATAAAGACCAGACCGCCGCACATGAACGCCAGCATCAATGCATAAGGGCCATAATGCGTCACATGAACCAGCCCTGCAATCATCTTGTAGCCGGTAAACATCATGATCGCCGCCAGCGCGAATTTCGGCAGATAATCCAGATATTCCGTATTGAAAATGAAAAAAGTAATGAAGAAACCGATTACCAGCACCGAAAATTTCGTATACGCGCCAGCCAGTTTGTTCGTCGTACTTTTCGCCAGTCCATCCAGATTAGTCATGCCGCCGAAGAAGCTTGATCCCATATTCGCGATCCATATCGCCAGCAGACTGTTGTTGCTGTTTGTTTTACGTTTCAAAGGATCGATTTTTTCAATCGCTGCGTTACTCATCACCTGTTCGATTACGTCAATAACCGCCAGCATTGCGCAAAAAAGCACCATATAAATCATGATCGTTGCCGTAACATCAGGCTCAGGCAATGGCAATCGCAGATAAAGCGGCACATCCTCAACATGAATCATCGGTACAGCAACAACTTGAGCCAACAGCGCGCCACCAAGAATCAGTGCAAAATAGGGAATAGCCGGTTGTGTATCCTTGAATTTGGAAAACAGATATAAGAATACTCCCAAACCAGCCGCGGAAATAATAACCATCTGAATACGCGCGCCATTCCAGAACTCTTCTGTCGCCACGTCGTCAGCTATTTCGTAGGTGAATTCAGAAAATTTCAGAAAAATCTTCAATCCCACCCCCGCCAACAGGCCCTCGACCAGATAAGCCGGAACGGCAATCAATAAAAACTTCTGCCAGTTAAAGTACCAGATGATCGCCTGCATGGTTGCGGTCAGGAAGATACAGAATGCCATGTTCTGAATGCCGAAAGTGGCCACGCCCAGCGCCAGCACAGGCGCGAGCCCCGCAGCGATGCCCGGCGCACCGATAAAGTTGCCGGGCTTGAACCAGGCGTTGATCCAGCCGACAAGGCAGGCAAAAGCCACGGTCGCAAGACCGACCTTGATCGGATAATCGGACATGATGGCAATACCGATCGACAGCGGTATCGCCATGGCGCCAGTGATTAATCCGGCAGCAGTGTCGCGCAAAAAATACTGTGATTGGAAAGCTGCCGAACCTGTCTGAACAACCGGTTTTGCATCCTGAGTTTGCGTTCCCATAATATTTAATTCTCCATTTAGTTAATATCAATAGCCGCATACAACCGAATCCACGGTGAATACTTGTCAGATTGATAACATAGCCAATGTTATAAAATTGTGAAATCTATGTTAACAATTTGTTAACAATTAATATTCAATTAGTTAAAAAAAGAAAATCTGTTTATTTTTTTGAACAGTCGCGAAATGATTATCTCCATGATGGGCGGCAAGCAGCACAAATAATGAACGGATATCTTTTGAATGACGGATTCAACTTTGAAATACAGCTTTATTGCCGGATAAATACCACTATATAAACCGTTTTTCATCAACTTGACACCGGTTCAAACGGAATGTTCCAATAGTGCTGCTGATGCAAACATCATCGGATTTCGATGAATGCGGATGCTACAGACAAAGCACATCGAGTGGCCGGTCGTCAATTGTATGACACCATGGCACAAAAGCAGCCGATTTTTAATCCACGCCACGTAACAGGGAGGGCACCATGAAACAAAGCATCAAATCCATCATCTCGACAGCATGCCTGCTGGTTCTATTGTTCGGCTTCAATCCGGTAACCACAGCAGCAACAACCGCTCAGATTGAAACGCTGTTCAACTGGGCGGAAAATACTTTTCCTGATCTGTTTCCAGACCATCAGATTACCCAGACGGTCGATCCCTGGGTATTTCGCTTTTATCCGTCCACTGGCATTTATGCAGGCGTCAGAAATGACGAAGTCTACGTACTGGGTGGGCCATGGGGAACGGAAAACCCAACGCTCATCGACACACTGCCCAGTCTGCTCGCACAGATACAGGGTAGCGGCGGCAACGGCAGCGTCCCGGCATGCAGCGATACAGCAACAATTCCCGAAGGCATGGTCATCACCCAAAGCGGCAATGTAGTCAACATCACCACGAATGGCCAATGCATTGTGGTCGACAATCCCGAAAACACCAATTTCTGTGAACCGCCCGCACCGCTGCAAGCAACCGGCATTTCCATTCTGAGCACCAATAATGTCAATTCATTCCAGGCTACCGGTATTACGCTCAATCTGCCGCCAAATATTCCCAATCCAGTGGATTTCTTCTCACAAAACACATCGACCTGCATCATCAATGCCCAGGAAGAGTTGACCAATCAGGTGGTGAACAGCAATATCTGTCTCGATATTACTGATCAGCTCTCGCAGCTGTCCGGCTTTCCGGGCGTAACTATCAATCCACCGGTTACCGTTACAACCGTCACGTCGAGCACCAATCAGCGCGTAGCGGATTGTTTCGCCACCAGCGCGGCATTTATCACCGATATATTTACCGGCGAATCGTGGGTGAACGTCAATGGCGGCTTCATACCCGCCTCGGGCGCGGGTTCCGGTTTTTGATACCAGCGGATCGAACGTAACAAAAACAGCAATTTGACAGAGTAATACGCCGAGGGGGTAAGCGAACCCTCGGCGTAACCTATTATCAGCCGGAAAAGTATTTAACTTGTCCATCGTCACTTCTTTCACTGCTGATAAATCCGCTCCAGCACGCCCTGTGTGATATGCCGCTCGAGTTCGGTGGCTTTCTCGGTGGGACAGAAGATGATGACGGTGATGATGCATTTAGCGAGCTCACTCGTACTGATCATAATACGTGGCTCGGGGCCGGGAATATCGATACCGGTTCTTTTTTCAATAAACGCGTTATAGCGCCGCGCGACCTCAGCGAAATCAGCTGAACAGTGATCGATTTCAGCTACGACCCATTCGCGAATATCAGCGATATTGAAGCACGTATCAATCGCGATATTGAAGCGATGAAAAGCGTAACGCTTGGAAAAATTCAGGTTTTTAATCGGTTCCGATAAAAAAAGACTATTGGGAATCACGATAACCTTGCCGGTAAAACTGTAATCATTGGGCGGTCTGTCGAGTTCCTGCAGCGTAGTGGAAAACATGTTGAAATCGATCACCTCCCCCCGGTTCGCGCCTACTTCGATCCAGTCGCCGATGGTAAAAGCGCCCGTACCGGCGCGCAACATGGCGCCGCTGAAACACAGAATCAGCTCCTTGGTCGCGATCACCAGCGCCAGCGTCACCGCGGCAATCGAAAAAGCGAAATTCTTCAGTTCCGGCCACCAGATGGCCAGTAACCCGAACACAATAATCAGCCAGCTGAAGTTTTTCACGCTGGTAATCCAGTGTCTGCGCCCCTCCGTGAGGATCGCCCGGTTGCGTTTGATCAGATAGACCAGAAAAATCCGCAGCGAGAGCATCACCGCAATTAATGCGCCGCTTCGCACCAGCTGATAGTCATCCCGATAGATCAACAGCAATTCAGACATAGATTAGGAATCCAGCACAGTTCGCCGGAACTATAGTTGTATTTTTTCAAAAACAATATGCACAACGCCCGCCGCAGTTGGCGATGGCAATATTGCCGCGCACGAACACCTGCTCACACAAATCGCATCGACAAATCCACCGCCTGTATGTTTTTCGTCAGACTGCCGATGGAAATCCGGTCCACTCCGGTTTCGGCCACGCTGCGCACCGCATCAAACCCGATATTACCGGATGCTTCCAGGCTGATAACCTGCCCCGTTTTCACCGCATGATGTGCGCGCAGCGCAACCGCCTCGGTTAATTGCGGCAGCGTGAAATTATCGAGCAGCACCATCATGGCGCCTGCATCGAGCGCTACTTGCAGTTCCTGCAGGGATTCCACTTCGATCTGAATAAAAACATTCCGCGGCGCGATCGCCCGCGCTGTTTCAAGCGCCCGGCGTATGCCGCCGGCTGCGGCAATATGATTTTCCTTGATCAGGAGGCCGTCGTACAAGCCCAGGCGATGGTTAGCACCGCCCCCGCAGCGGACAGCGTATTTCTGCGCCAGCCGCAGGCCGGGTAGCGTTTTACGGGTATCTACAATCGCCGCCTGCGTGCCGGCAATGGCTTCCACATACCGCCGCGTCTGCGTCGCCACAGCGGAGAGCAATTGCAGAAAATTCAATGCCGAACGTTCAGCTGTTAATAGAGCCCGCGCGTTACCGGAAATCCGACAGATATTCTGCTGTGCCGCAAGACGATCGCCGTCGCCGGCAAACCATTCGATACTGACATCTGGACAAAGCATCTGGAAACATAACTCAAACCACTGCACACCGCACAACACCGCATTTTCACGAATAACAACATCCGCCACGAGCGTCTGGCGTTCAGGAATCAGCAACACGGTCAGATCGCCCGCCCCAATATCCTCCGCCAATGCCTGACTGACGTTTTTCTTGATTTCTTCGCGCAAGATATCCGGTTTCCTTTATTGTTTTCTTTAAACCTTGATTATAGTACGTCACGCTTTACCGTATTGCTGAAAGCTGCGCTTTTAATGCGAAGCAGTGTATTTGCGAATCCTGATTTCCCGATTCATTGCCGTCTGCAGTAAGCTAGCAGCTGTTTTCCGAGGCAATTGATTCAGATCAGCCCCGGCTGCAAAAAATAGCATAAAATTCTGTCTGTATTAAAAAGGAGGTCTTGTATATGAAAATGAAGCACGTTATTTCAACCCTAAGTGCTGTGCCGCTCGTGTTGATGCTGTTACCCACCGTTTCCCACGCGATGCCGGGCATGCACGGTTCCGATGGCGGGAGCGCAGACGAGGCGCCACGCGTATCAAAAGATATGGGTAAACCAATCAATTCATCGGGCGCGGAGATGGAGATTACCTACAGCGCCGATGGCAAAACCGCGATCTTTGTATCCACCCGCGCGGGCAGCATTGAATCGCCCGGAAACCCCTACAACTTTGATATCTGGATGTCTCACAACGTCGATGGCGTCTGGCAGCCACCTGTTCATTTGGGACCGGACATCGATCCCGCAACAGGGCCAAACATTAACACGTCCGCCTGGGAACTGGAACCCAGTTTTTCCGATGACGGCAATGTCATTTATTTCACGCGCTATGAACCGGGAGATATGCTATCCGGCGATCTCTACGTGGTTCAGAAAATCGATGGCGTCTGGCAGTCCGCCAAAAACTGGAACGATGTGCCGGAACTGCCGAACATCAACACGCCGACTGGCGAAGAGCATTGTCCGATCATTGCATCCGATAGCTTGATTTATTTCAGCTACAATCAGCCGGGTGTCACGCAAGACAGTGATATCTGGAAAGTGGAAAAGAAAGACGGCGTCTGGCAGGAACCGGTAAGCCTGGGACCGAAAATTAACTCACCGCATCGCGACCACATGCACTGGACCGGACTGTCGAAAGACGGCAAAAGTCTGATCATAACCAGCACGCGGCCTGATCTAGGTTCGCGGGGCGGGCATGACGAATGGATTTCGCACCAGAATGAAAATGGCGAATGGCAGGAACCGTTGAATCTCGGCGATGCGATCAATACCGGTGGAGAGGATATGTGCTGGACTTTTACGCCGGATGGCAAGAAATTCACCGGCAGCTGGGGCCCTCACGGCACCTACGATATGGATATCCGCTGGGTCAACAAGGACGATGTCCCTTTGCTCAAGAACTTCGAACCCATCGGTCCGCCACCCAATCTGCTCAAATCGACTTATCGGCAATAAGAAAATCCGATCCTACCGGCTTTGATGCCGGTAGATTGGATGGCGTTAATCAACACGACAAAACATCATTGACAACGCCGGCAAGGTAATCCGTTTATCAGCACCTGATGCGGCCGGCGAGCGACGGGCCGCCGGTCACAACCTGGACGGTTATCACTGCTGCATACAAATGACCATCATGACGTCTTTGCTTTGTGTCTGTAGACCGGATTATGTCGCACTATAGCATCGAATTAAAGCGATTCGACACCATGCGACAAAGCCTTCGCTTCCCCCTCAGATAAGATAAACACCCGATCTGCCGCATTAATCACGGCGGGCTGATGCGATACCGCGATGATTGTCAGCTGCCTGGACAAATGTTGCAGTGTTTCGCAAATCATTTTTTCACTTTCCGGATCCAGCGCGCTGGTGGGTTCGTCCATGATTAAAAATACCGGTCCATGCGCAAGCGCGCGTGCAATGGCAATACGCTGCCGCTGCCCGCCGGACAGCAATCCGCCGCGTTCGCCGACAACGGTATGCATACCATCTGGCAACGCACTGACAAAATCCCATGCGCCCGCCTGACGCAGCGCGCGCTCGGCGTCTGCCGCCGTCAGCGCCGGTTCGCCAACCAGAATGTTATTCATAATAGTATCGTGCAGCAGGATGGTATCCTGGGAAACATAACCAATCATATGCCGCCACTTTCTCAGATCGATATCATGCAATGATTTGCCATCAATCAGAATCTTTCCCGCATTAGGTTCAGTCAATCCGCACAACAGATCGATCAGCGTACTCTTGCCCACGCCTGAAGGTCCGGTAATTGCGGTAAATGTCTTAACCGGGATATCGAGGTCGAGTTGTTTAAAAATCACTTTCTCGCCATAGCTGAATTGGACATGCTGCAATGCAATGCCCTGCTGCAATGTCGGCTCCGCGGTTCCGGAATTTCGTTCAGCGGCGGCAGCAGCATCTTCTGCCGCTTTACGCAACGCCCAGTAGGCGCTTTCCTGCACGGCCAGTTGCTGGTATTTACGCTGTGTTTTGTTGAGCAAGCCCAGTATGCGCGTTAGCAAAAAGACCATCACCATCACTTCAGGCAGCGACAATTCCCAGACCACCAGCGCAAGATACAATCCCGCCGCCGTTATTGCTGCCAGAATCGGTTCCTGCAATGCCATAAGCGCCGCCCGGCTCATGACTTCGTGACGCGTGGCTTTTTCCAGTTGCGTAGTCTGATCACGCAATATCGCATCGGCAACATTATCGCGCGACATGGCTTTGAGCGATTTGACGGAATTCAACACATCCGAAAGATAAGTCAGCAAATAGCGCAGCAACTGGGTCTGACTCGCACCCGCCCGACGCGTTGCACGCACCAGGCGATGCAAAACTACCAGCAGGAACAGGCCGATAAACAATGACGCCAGTGTCGCCTGCCATGAGATAAACACGGCGACCACGGCATAAACAAGCACCTGTATGGCCAGTGCCAGTACAATCACGCTATGCTCGAAACCGTTCGCCGCCCGGTACGCCTCGGTTGCCACGGAATTCGCCAGCGCACCGACCGGCTGACGCAAATAATACGACCAGCGACTGGCCAGCAACGCCTCGATCAGGTTCAGGCGCAAAGCCGTTGCCACGTGCGCAACGGTGTATCCAACCTGCTGGTTCGCCACCAGCAATATCACGCCCTTGGTCAGCATGCCGCCAACGATAATGATCAGAATCATATCCAGCGTCGGTTCAATGCCTATCTTCTGCAAAGCGCCCTCCATGAATTTGCCGATACTCGATTCATCAGTCGATTCACCTACCGCGATTGATAATAAGGGCAATAATGCGGTCAGGCTCAGTCCTTCCGCCACACCGGCAACAAGCAACGCCAACAACACAAATGCGCTGCGGCGTGGAAAAACCATAATATAGGTAATAAGGGTTCGCATTATTTACAATTTCAGAAGATAAGCCGGTCGACCAGAAAACTGCCCGAGAATAGCGATCGTAGCGAGGGCAAGACTGATTGAGCGGGATTTTGCGATCATTTGAGGCGAATAGTCGTTCTATTCAACGAAAAGGATCGAAAAATCCCGTCACCCAGAATCTTCCACAGTAGATCAGTCTATTTGCGGACAATCTCCTAGTGCAAGCGGCAGGAATTCGGGAACCGCAATATATTACCTGAAAGCCGGACACATGTTCGGGTATACGCGCAGTTACTGATGGCGTTATGGCGTGTTGTTGCAAAAATACCGTTAAAAAATCAACGCCAATCGACGCCGGGACAGACCGAAATTCAAAATTTACGCGGATTAATGCCCGCTAATAACGAAATTAACGCAGGAGCACAATGATTAAAATAGTGCCTCCATTATCGCGTTACAGAAACAAGGAATGACCATGGCTTTGAAAACGTCAATAAAAGAATTTTCCGCGCTGCTGGGCGATAAAGAATCGCTGCTGGATAAAAATTTCCGGCATTTAGCGCAAAAGATTGAATTACACTGGGGCTATGATGAGTTTTATCCATTTATGGAGAAACTGCTTCTGGATACCCGAAACGGCAGTCGGGCAGGGCTGCCCATCGAAGTGATGCAGGAGATCTCTGATTTATACGAAATTCATGAAAAAAAATTTCCAACCAAAAAAAATACCGGACAACATACTTCCCATCGACATTGAAATTTATCCGGGAATGAAAAAGAAATTTCACTTTTCCCAAAGGGGAAATTAACACAACACTGTTCAAAGCATTGATGGGCCATGTAAAGGCATGCAGACGCAACAGATACAGTACAAGCTTGAGACTATCAACCGAACCCAATAGGTAAAACAAGCGGGTAAAACATCGGTTATTTACAAGATAGCCCGCCGGAAACACCAGTTATAGTGGGCGCGTATTCAAGCGTCACGCTAATATATCCATTAGCAAAATGCTTGTATATTTTCCTTATGATTGTTTTTTTAAAGCATCTCCTTCCGGGGGGATGCTTTTTTCTTTTAAGAAGGTTGGAATTCGCCCGAACGCCTTTGGATTCGAAATTAGCTCGCCGAATGACAAGCCGCCGCCGATATAAAAACCTTGTATAACATCGCAACCCAGCTCCTGCAAACGATCATAGGTAGCTGCGTCCTCCACACCTTCCGCGACCACTTCCAGGCCCAGATGATGGCCCATGTTGATCACTGAATTGACGATACGCTCATGCGCGGATTGCTTCGTCATATTTTCAACGAACAATTTGTCGATTTTAATTTCATTCAAAGGAAGTGTCAGCAAGCGCTCCATTGAAGAATAGCCTGTTCCAAAATCGTCCATGGCCAGTTTGAATCCAATTTTTTTCAACCCATCCAATGATTCCAGCGAAACCGGGTTATCTTCCATGATGGCTGTTTCCGTCAATTCCATGATGACGTGCTCAGGGCAAACACCCCAGATATCGAGCATTTGTTCGGTCATCTCAACCAGCTCTGGTTCACTTATATCACCGGCAGACAAGTTAATCGCAACACCGGCTTCCAGACCTGCCCTGCGATATTCGGCACACTGCCGGAAGGCTGTATTGATAACCCACAGTGTTAGCTTGAACATCAATTCGGTACCTTCCACAAGCTGCAAAAACCTGTCGGGAGGAATCGTGCCGCGGGTTGGATGGTTCCAGCGCAACAGCGCTTCCGTTGATCTGATTGTCCCGGAATCCGCCCATAACTGCGGCTGATAAACCAGCTCCAGCTCGCCTGTTCCGGTTGCCCGATCAAGTTCCGACCAGATATCCATGCCGGACAATAGTTTATTTCTTTCTGTTTCTTCAAAAGCGCCAATATATTTTTTTCTGCGCCCTGCCTGGTGAAGCCCTGCGCTGGCATTGCGCATCAGTTGGCCGAGATTGTTTTTTTGGTTCGTGTTTAGTGCAAATCCGATACGAGGTCGCAAGGAAACACGCCGATCCTTGACTGAAATGGCAGGTGTCAGCAGGCGCAGCAGCTTGTGCGCAGCCAGTTCCACGTGGGCCTGCGTCAGCAAATCCGGAAGCAGGCAACATATTTGATAGCGACCACCAGCCCCTACGACATCGGTGGAGTCCAATGCATTACTTACTTTTGACACCAGTTTTGCCAGGATATCATCAACCTCGTTATAGCCGAGCATACCGTCAAGCTCGGGTAGACCCTCGAAATTGATTACGATCACTGCGCTAATGGCACGCGCGACATTAGCATCATGAAGCACTCGGGCAGCGGTTATGACAAAATTTTTGTATGCGTCCATAGCCATGAAGAAACTGACTGTACAGGAATTCAACCAGTGGTGTGTTGCGTCGCCTTATAAATAATATTTTTTTACATCGATGCCATATGCCGCGATCGGCAAATCCCGTGCAATTGTACAGGGAATGCCATCCGGACCAGGTTTGAGTAGTCGCAAATCTCTTTTCTCCGGCTCCACATAGGGTTTTTTAGCTGCGTCCAATATCACCATTACCAACGGCAGAGTCCTTTTAGACCGGCAATGGGTCAAAACAATGGCCACCTCACCCGTATTAAGCTCCACAAGACCACCAACAGGAAAAACGCCAATGCAATGTGCAAATTGCTCGACCAGCGTGGCATTAAGACCACTCTGTGACAATGCTTTAAGCTGGTTGAATATTTGCAGCGTACTGGTTGTCGCGGAATCGGTTTGTGCTTGAACGAGTTCCTGGTAACAATCGACTATGGCAGCCATGCGCGCAAATGTATTCAGTTGATTGGCAAACAATCCTCTCGGGTAGCCGCTACCATCTTCCCGTTCATGATGTTGCGCCACAATATCGTACACTGCCTGAGGAATGTTTTCGGACTGCCGAATAAGTTCTTCGCCGTAGGCGACATGATTTTTCATTATGTTTCTTTCTTCCATTTTGAGCAGGCTCCGGTTCTGTACGATTTCCGGTGCAATACGCAGTTTGCCGATATCCATCAGCAAACCACCCAGTCCAAGCATGGACAGCTCCGCGCGTGGAAGACATAGATGGCGCCCAAATGCAAGCAGAAGAATCGAATAGTTTATCGAACAGTCATACAGTACATCTCCGGACGACCTGAGTTTTGCGAGAAGAAGCATCGCATCCGGATTTCTCACGATACTTTCACTCATGGCGTAGACGGCATTACGGGCGTCGCGAACCTCAAATGTATCGCTGCGCTCGATAGTTGTTTTTATTTCCTTGATAACTTCCAGCGCAAGACCATGCACTTTGCTTGCAACAGTCAGCTCTTCAGTAACAGAGCTTTGATCAACATAATTCTGATTACCATGAAAGGGGGTTCTTTCAGTATCCAGTCTGGGTGTGAGATAAACCTTTGGAACAGTCCGGGCAGGCTGATCGGAAACGGTTTGCTTCTGCGGCGCCGGCTGATATTTCCGGACAATATGTTGTTCACTTTTGTTGAAGTCGACGTAGACGTACGTACAATAGCGTTCGAGTTCCAGTATATCTTCCACATCTCTAATCAAGATGCCTTGCAAGGCATAAGGTGTTTCCAGCCAGGGCCGGTCGAGTTGACTGACGTACATGCCGAATCGCAAATCACGGACTCTTATTTTATAGACAGATTCAGAACTGCTGATTTCCATTCACAGGCTCACAAGGAAAATTGTCTTCATACAAAAAACAACGCCATCTTAACGAAACATGAAAATCATTGATGCATAGTAAAGCAAGGGAAAAACCTTTCATTCCCGGCAAAGTACAGAGGGGAACCTCATTATCACAGCACGCGCTGAAGATACGAAGACTGGTTTTGCTTTACATTGACTGCCTCGATACGTTTTTCAACAACCTGTTAAATCGCGGGGTGATTATTTTTCACGTAAATTGCCAGTTCATCCGCCGCCAAGGGGCGGCTGTAATAATAGCCCTGAATCAATTCGCAGTCGCATTGGATCAAAAAATCAAGTTGCGCCTGGATTTCCACGCCTTCAGCAACGATTTTCTTGTTCAGCGCATGCGCCATAGCGGCAATCGTCGCAGCAACAACGCCGCCTTCACCGTTTTCCCGAATTTTCCGCACGAACGACATATCGATCTTGATGGTATCGAAAGGCAACTGCTCCAGATAGGACATCGACGAGTAACCCGTTCCAAAATCGTCAATGGACAACTGCACGCCCAGATTTTTGAGTTTTTCAAGCACCGCCAGCACAACCTGGGTATCATCCATTAAAGTACTTTCAGTAATTTCAAGCTCCAGACAGTGTGGCGGTAAACGATAGGTTTCAAGCACATGTTCGATCATCTGAAAAAAATCAGGTTGCTGAAATTGTTTAACAGAAACGTTTACCGCGATATATTCCAGTTGAATACCGGCGTTAAGCCATTGACGGAACTGCGCGCAGGCGTCATACAAAATGATACGCCCGATATCGACGATCAAGCCGGTATTCTCTGCAATGGGTATAAAAGTACCGGGAGAGACAAATCCTGATTCAGGGTGATTCCAGCGCACCAGCGTCTCAACGCCGCGCACCAATCCGGATTTTGGCTCGACCTGCGGTTGGTAATACAGAACAAACTGACGTTCAGTAATGGCATCGCGCAATCCGCGTTCGATGGCCGCGCGCTTACTGACTTCCGTATTCATGTTTTCTTCAAAGAAGATATACCGATTGCCGCCCTTTTCCTTGGCGCGATACATGGCGATATCGGCGTTCTTCATCAAGTTGGCAATCTCCTCGCCATCCTGCGGATGGATAGCTATACCGATGCTGGCAGCCAGAACATTCTTTTCATTATTAAAAATAAAGGGCTGACTCAAAACAGCAATAATCTTTTCCGCCACAGACTTTGCCATTTGCTCTGAATCCAGCTCGCTGATGATGACGGCAAATTCGTCACCACCCAGACGGGCCACGGTGTCGCCTTTATAAATACAGTCGCGCAGCCGTTTTCCGGCTTCACGGAGCAGTTCGTCGCCAGTCGAGTGCCCGTAACTGTCATTGACCATTTTAAAGCGGTCCAGATCGATGTATAACACAGCCAGCCTGCGCTCGCTCCGCTGATTCTGGGCGATTTCCTTCTGCAACTGCTCCATGAAAAGAAACCGGTTCGGTAATTCCGTCAGCGCATCGATACGCGCCTGCCGAAGCAATAATTCTTCCCGGTTTTTGGTGAATAGCGCAACAGCCACTCTGTCGGCAAAATCATGAATGCGTCGCGTATCTTCGTGGTCCCAGCCGGGCGGCGCGTCGAATCCCAGAGAAATATAGCCGACCATTTGATCTTTCCAGCTCAATGGCAAAATGAATATACGGCTCAGACGTTGTAAAGCGGATTCTGTTTCCTGAACCAAACTCAGCTTGCCGATAGCCTGCCGGTCTAACCAGACGCCTTCGGAACCGGTTTGCAGCAATTCCTGCAGTGCACTGGAAAGATCATAAACCAGCGTACTGATCTGTTTATCGTCCAGCAGATGCAACACGGCCTTCTCAGGCATATCCTGATTAAAGACAGAAACCGCCGCAAAATCCGCCTTGATCATGCTACGTAAATGCGTCAATACATACCTGACAATTTTGCCGGTATCCAGCCCCGATAAAATTTCCCGGTCGATACGCGACAACGCTGTCATCGTTCTGAATTGCACCCCCAATTGTGCCGTCATCCGGTTAAACGAGACCGCCAGTTCGCCGAATTCATCGGTGCTGACAACATCCACCTGTGTCGCGAAATCACGATTACCGAGTCTGCGCGTGCCTTCGATCAATTTTTCCAGCGGCACAAGAACCCGCCTGATTTGTACCATACTGAACAACAGAATGACGAGCACGGAAAGGATAACGCTGCCCCAGAATAGGGTGCTGAAACGCGTCATATTGCCCAGTGCATCCGCTTCCGGCTGGATGGCGACAACCAGCCAGCGCGGCAGCAGAAAATGCGGCTCCAGAAATATCTCATGATAATTGGCGACATACGTCATTCCACCCTCATTCCAATGAAACGCGCCTTTCGTCTGATGTGCGGCCTGTTTTAACGGCGGCGCGACATTGACGGTTTCCGGCTGGTTTGCGCAATACAGCGTCACATAGTGCTCATCGGTAATGCACAGTCCCATATCGAGCGGCAGTGATTCGGGATCGCCCCAGAGATAATCAGGCCGGATATCCGCGATCAGAATACCCTTTTCCGGCATACCCTGATTCAGTGCAGTCAAAAACAATATAGCGCGCTCAGTACCATCGAATCGGGTTTTCAGTACAGTTTTGCCGGACGCCAGGTGTTTCAATTCGGCTGAATTCAACGATTCAATAGCCGGCATTCCGCCCAGCAGTTTTTTTGAACCGCCGCCGGGTTGAAAAAGCGTCAAGCTGCGAATTCTCTGGATCAGCTGATTATCCGTGTTAAACGCGCCAGCGCCCTGGACAAGTTTCAACGCAGCATCCTGCAACACCTGTTCAGCCAGCAACAACCGGTCGTATGTCACTTTGTTGTAGCTATTGGCAGCGGCATCGAGTTGATGATGCGCTTTTTTCAGCAGCATATCATTGGATTCCGAATAAGACAGGTACGCCAGAAAAGATACGGGAATGAACGTCGACAAAATAAAAAACATCAACATCCGCCGGGCAACCCTGCTGCGGAAGATTTTTTGCCGGAACTGCATGACGCGCCTAGTAATCCGATGCACGACCGATAAAACGGCCGTTATTCGCCCGGATGATATCGTCGCGGCTGGCTTTCGCGGTTAGCGGCGATACACTCGCACCATCTTTTCCCATACTGTAAAGATCGTAATCCGAATTGATGGGCACCAGATTACGATCTTTCCGGGCCTTACCCACATTTGTATCCTGACCTTTGCCTTTGCCATTTCCATTTTCGTTTTCATTTCCATTTTTGGATTTGGACAGATTCAAATATTGATAAGGGTTACCCCAGGGATCCAGCATCGTATCCATGTTGATTTCCACTAACGAATCCGGGTAACGGTCCCCATTGCTCGCGGCATAAACCGCAATGCTTTTTGAAATCGTGCTGATATCCCGGACTGCCTGCACAGTCCTTACACGATCGATATAGTCGCTGTAGATCGGCCCGGCGATCGTGGCGAGAATACCGATAATCGCCACGACGACCAGAAGCTCGATTAAAGTAAATGCAGATTGCCGGACACGGGACGATAGCGATAGCGATAGCGATAGCGAAGACAATTTTATAAATCAATCCGAGTATGTGTTGTGAAATAAGCTGGAGGGCGTTTCTAAAAATTCAGCGTGTTAAAAAATGAATTGGGAACAAAAAATATTGACGCAACATCGGATGACCATGTCATAAGTCATGGATTTTTAGAAAAGCGCTTGAGAATATTTCCCGATCTAAATGTCTTACAATAATATGTCAGACTGACAGGTTCGATAATCGGAATAACAGGCCGGATTACATCCTTTTATCGCGTTAACAGGTTGTTAAAATTCCCGGTTTCCGAACCCTGTCATCCAGCCAATTCTGGCGAATTTAATACTTACGGCGCATGTTACGATTTTTAAAATTTTTCAAATATTGCTTCGCAACACTTTTCGGGTGCTGCCTGCTGCTCACGTTCCTGGCATGGCTGCTGATTCGCGGCAGCCTGCCGCAATACACCGGCGAATCACATTTATCCGGCCTCGGAGCAGCGGTTACTGTTGAGCGCGATACGCTGGGCAGCGTGACGATTACCGGCCACAGTCGGCTGGATGTCACCCGCGCGCTCGGGTTTGTGCATGCGCAGGAGCGTTTTTTCGAAATGGATCTGATGCGCCGCCAGGCGGCTGGCGAGCTGGCCGCCATTTTCGGCGAAGGTGCGCTGACGCTGGATATGGAATCGCGCCAATACCGCATGCGCGCCCGCGCCCGACAGATTCTCGAACAATTGCCGGAAGAGCAGCGGCAATTACTGACAATTTATCGCGCGGGAGTGAATGCAGGGCTCGATGCGCTGACGGTACGTCCTTATCCTTATCTGCTCACCCGCACGCACCCCGTCGAATGGCTTGAGGAAGATACATTGCTGGTGATTTTTTCGATGTTTGTCACACTCAATGAATCGAGCAGCCGGCGTGAATTGGGATTGTCGTTCCTGCGCGCGGAATTACCGGACACGCTGTTCCGCTTTTTAACTGCCAGCGGCGGGCCGTGGGACGCGCCGCTGACCGGCGAGCCGCTCGAATGGCCGCCGCTGCCGCCCGCCAGTGATTTTGATCTCAGCACAAGAGACGTGCCGTTGCTTGCCGGCGCGCAGGTCTTTGAGGAATCGATGCCGGGCAGTAACAATTTTGCGGTTGCCGGCGATCTGACTGCCTTTACGGATGGCGCGGCGCTGGTCGCCAACGACATGCATTTGACGCTGCGCGTGCCGAATCTGTGGTTCCGCACACGGCTGATCACGCTTCCGGGAAGCCAGCGCCTTGCACGGCAAGCTGATATTACCGGCATCACGCTGCCGGGTGTACCCGCCATGGTCATCGGCTCCAACCGGCATATCGCCTGGAGTTTCACCAACAGTTACGGCGATTTTACCGACTGGGTGCGCGTCACGTTGGATCCGGATAACCGGTCGCGCTACCTTGGCACATCCGGCTGGCAATCGGTTCGGACATTCCCGGAAACCATTCATGTGCGCAACGCTCCCGCCAAAGTGATTACCGTGCGCGAAACCGAGTGGGGACCGATCGTTGCACGCGATCACGATGGCGCGCCGCTGGCCATCGCCTGGACAGCGTTTCAATCGGGCGGTATCAACCTGAATTTGATCGAACTGGAGCACGCGCGAACGACTGATGAAGCCGCCATTATTGCGCAGCAAACCGGCATGCCCGCGCAAAATTTTATCGCCGGCGATAAACAGGGCAATATTCTCTGGACGATCGCCGGACGCATTCCGGTGCGCTCAGACGATTTTGATCCGCAACTGCCCGCGGATTGGAGCACACCCGGCACCGGGTGGCTGGGTTGGCTGAACCCAACCGAATATCCGCTGATCCGCAATCCGGACAGCGGTCGTTTATGGACCGCGAACACGCGCACTGTAAATGCGGATGCGTTGCCCATCATTGGCGACGGCGGCTACGATCTCGGCGCGCGCTCAAAACAGATTCGCGACAATCTGTTTGCGCTCGAACGATTCACCGCTGACGATTTATTCGCCATTCAACTCGATCATCGCGCCATCTTTTTTACGCACTGGCATACTTTGCTGCTTGACCTACTCAAACAGTCAAAGCGAACTGAAACAACCGAACGCCTGGAACAGGTATTGAAAGACTGGGATGGCCGCGCGGCGGCGGATTCGGTGGCTTACCGGATTGTGCGCGGCTTTCGTCATGAAGTCATCCGCGCCATTCTCACCGCACTAACCGTTGATGTCAGGCAAGCCCATCCGGCGTATCAGCTGCCACGGTTGAATCAGGCCGAGCATGCCGTCTGGCGAATATTGGAAGAACGCCCCGCACACCTGCTGCCGGCAAACTACGACAATTGGGATGATTTTCTTTCACATTGCGTCACCCAGGCCATTGAAGCGCTGCAACAGCAACCCGGCGATATCACCGCACGCACCTGGGGAGAAGACAACGCGGCGCATATCCGCCATCCACTGAGCCGGCATCTACCCAAATGGCTCGCACACTATCTGGACATGCCAGCCGATCCGCTGCCCGGCGATGTGCATATGCCGCGCATCCAGACGCCGGATTTCGGCGCATCACAGCGTTCAGTCGTAGCACCCGGCAAGGAAGAAGCCGGTTATTTCGACATGCCGGGCGGTCAGAGCGGTCACCCGCTATCACCCTATTACGGCAGCGGACATGCCGGTTGGGTATCAGGCCGCCCGACACCCTTCATGCCGGGCAAAACGAAACATACACTGATACTTGCACCATAAAACAATGATCGAATAAGATAACAGGCCTAAGGCACAATCCAGTCCGCCACAACGCTCAGTGTGCTTTTCCGAGCCTCGTCTGGTTTCAGTATATACCCACCTTTGGACATGACCCGCTGCTCCGGCCCCAGAGAAAACGCCGGATAAATTCCGGGATGGGGACTGCCTTCGACTTCGTGCTCGATACGTTCCACCAGATAATCCCGGTAAAAATGCTCAAACAAATGACGCGTGCTGTCACGCAGAATGTTCATGCCGTAATAACTGAGCATCTGGATTCTTTCATCCTTAACCGGCAGACCTCTTGACCGCATCCAGCCACGCACTCTGAATGCATCAGCCTGATAGGTTTGCGGTAACGAAAACGGCCAGGTGATATACAGATTATCCGGCAACGGGCTGGAAAACTCGCTCCGCCCATGCGCCATCTGTTTTCTCAACATATGCGCCGGAATAAACACCGGCTGTTCCTGTACGCCAGAACGTTGCAATATTTCCAGTATCGAATCATCGTCAGGATGACTCCATACAACAATACCCTGGTCTTTTCCAACTTTACCGCGCAGATTCTTCAAAATAGCTTCCAACGCCCGTGGATTCTCATACGGGATTGTCTGAATCGCTAAATCCGGCAGGCGAGCGGACAGTTGACCGGCCAGACGTAACGCCGGCTCCGCGCCGAAACGGCTGGCATCATGCAATTGCACTAAATTTTCCAGGCGATCCGGCATATTCTCCAGATAAATGCTCAGAATATCGGCTTCGAGCTGCAAACCGCGTGTGTAGTAAAAACTATAGCCGCCTTGATCCTCCCGCCGATCCGGCGGCAATTCGGTCAGCGGCAGCAGACAGGGCATGCGCATGTCATCACAGAATGTGGCTATCGGCGACCATGCATTATTCACCAATCCGTTCACCATCGCAAAAACCGGTTGCTGATGCTGAAAATGTTCGAGTTGCGCACGCCATGTTTCCGGTGGACCAACCAGCTCCCAGATATGCAGTTTCCACAAACGTGTGGAATTCCGCACATCCATGCCATAGGCGCGTGCGGAAGATTCGTGGGCAATATCGCTGTACAACCGCTCGTTATACCAACGCGCGTAAGCCTGCATTGTTTCAAGCATGGCGTCCCGTTCGACGGGGTTCACGTTCGGCCCGACAACCGTTGCGACATGCAGATAATGATCATCCACGCCCGGAGAAATTGTCTTCGACAGTATTGCCAGATAGGCGGACAGATTTGCGGCATCCTGATCGTCAAGCTGATAGCGCGGCATCAATTGATCGAATTCAGTGCCTGAGGGATTATGTCCTTCCCGAAGCGCAACCGCCAGTGTTGAAGGGGTATAAGCCGGGCGCATCCGCGGCATTCTCACACGCACCCAGTGCTGGATATTCTGGGCTTCAAGAAACGCCGCGCGAAAACGGTCGTTACGGTCTTTCCGGCTTGGTTCATAAACGAAGTTGGCCGAAACGGGCGGAACATAAAATCCCCCTTCGCTCCCGCCAAAACCGCTGCGGCGATGACACCGCAAACAGCTTGCATCTTCACCCTGAAAAATAATTCCATCCTGAGCCAACGCCTTTACCGGCTGGCCGTTATGACTGACACCCTGTTCATACAATCGCTTGCCTTTTTCCGCATCACCTTCAGGAAATGCCTGTACCGGCAGACTTAAAATCGACAACAGACCGAGAAGCAGCCCTATAAACATTTTTTTCACAATAAACACGGAAATTCTTTCCATAGTGATCTCCAGATCATTCATTTTTGCGATTCGGTTTTCATTTCATTGCGGGATAACAGCGCTCAATAAACCGTGGATAGCGGAGAAACCATGCCGGACTGCTCAACTGCTTGACGTACCTCCCGTGCAAGGCTTCTTCCACTGACCAGGCCTTCCAGTCTGATCCATGGATGCTGTCCGGCGCGTATTAATGTCAATGGCTGATGGTTCATTTTGTTGCCTCCCGGATAAACCGCGTTATAGGCACGCAGCAAATCATGTATGGCATTGCGGCTGCCGGTCAGCAACGTAATATCGTCGCCCGTATTAAAACGCTCCCGGTACTCCCGCAACCGTGCGGGCGTATCATGTTCCGGATCGAGCGAGACAAGAAAAATCCGGTAACGTCCGCCCGCTTTCTGCAATTCCGGCAAAGCTTGTACAAGATTGGCGGTAATCACAGGACAGGTTCCCGTGCAACTGGTGAAGGCAAAACTGATAATTACCGCATCTTCCTGCGAGATTGCTTCTGCAAAATCAATTTTCTTCCCCTGTACATCGATCAACTGTACCGCTGGCGTGCGGTAATCCCGCTCCGAACGGGCATATTCAAGCTGGCCGGCATGTCCGTCCGCTTGGAAACAAACGAAATCCAGCGCCAAAACCAGCATTAATCCTGAAATAATGAGACTTTTTCCGATCATGGTTAATACCTTTCAAAAAATAATCTCTGATCTTGCCGCAATGCTTGCATTTCAGGATGTCCGGCTTGCCGGACATCCTGAAACCAAGCAAGTCAACAGATCATCATTGACCTGTCATTTGTCAGTGAATCGACCAGATCGCGACATCGTGATGCAGCTGGTCAAATTGATAAATGCGCAGACGTTTGCTGGGTTCGTGATTCCAGTGAATTTCAAAGTGACGCAATCCCAAACCGTTAGCGCCCGCAGCCTCCATGGTTTCGCGTGTCGGCACCGGATGCAACTCTTCAGCACTTTCCTCGCTGACCGAAGTCAGCACTTCGCCGTCACCAGCCTGCCTTGCCCGCAATTGCGCTCTCTTGTGCTGTAATTTTTGCGCGATAGCCTGTTGCACGGCATCCGGCGTCATACTTAAACCGTATCCGGAATCACTGACAGCTGACGTCGTGGAAGCGTTGAGGTCATTGGCGTCAACGGGTGTTTGATTGCTGGTTGCCACCAGATTAGCGCCGAATTCCGTCTGGCATTGCTCAATGGTTCGCGGCGCCATGCCTGATGGTGGTATCGCAGCGGCAATCGGTTGAGGGCCGCCGTTTGGCGCTTGAAGTGTTGGCCACCAATACGCGCGTCCAAATGTAAACCAGGGACCCGCACCGAATTCAGGAATCGTATTCTGGAAAGTGTTTTCCCAGCCGCGCAATCCACCGAAATCCACGATCATATGCGCACGTTCAAAATAGTCACCGTTCATGACCTTGATACGGGTTGTATCACCGCGCTTATTGAAATTCTGCAACACACGCTGCGATTGATCGACATATCCTTTAGCATCACCATATAACGTGTTGTTGGCATAGAACAACGTGATGTCAAAATTATCGTCACGTGCAACACCGGACGGTAATTTGGTTCTATCCTGCCAGTCAAAGAAGGCAAGCTCTATCTGGTCAACGATTCCCGCATTAAACGCGGACGGGTTAAATTTAAGCTGTCGCATCATATTCCACATGCGTTTGGCGGGGGCAAGATCACCGATCATGGCGATGGCGTAAAGCTTATTGGCCTCATTTGCCATCGGGCTGGAACCGAATACGCAGCGTTCCCAGTCAATCAGACTAACGCCCAGCTCCTTGGCCAGACCATTTTCGAGCGCCTGAATTCGGGGTGGATGCTTGCGCCACCCCCAGTGATACGTCAGCTTATACTGACGCGCAGGCGGCATCGCAATTTTAAACGTCGTACGCGTTCCTTCTTCTACCGGAAAAAAAGTCTGGTCAATTGCGAACCCCGGTTTCTTCTCAATGTCCGGAATAATCACGCCATCCGGCCCCATGACCGGTCCGTTAAAGAACATACCAAATGGCGCAAAATCTTCCCGGCCGCGATTGAGTACGGAGATTTTGTAAGTGATCGTCCACGGCACATCGAGCACCGCAGAAGGTACAATCAAAGAGGCATCGGACATGATTCTCTGATCAAAGTAGACCTGATGAACAACCGCGTTTCCACCTGTTACCCGGGTTGGGTCATTGGGATCATTGAACTCGGGTTCTACATGAACGACTTTCTCCGGCCCATTGTAATGCAGCAACGGCATACCTGAATATTCACGATCCAGCGGATTGCCTTCCAGTATATCGAGCCCGAACTGGACGGCTTCCAGCGGCGACGCGCCATCATTCAACGCTTTACGCAGTGTTGCGATTACTGTCCGCAGATCATCCGTCGGTGACAATGGATTAATGCCGGCTTCCACAACCGGATCAGGATGCAGGTTATATGGATTTTCAGGAGTGGAAGACAGGGAATTAGGAATTGGCGGCCCCTCTGATCCATCAATCCTGCGCGAACGTACTTCTTCATACACCGTCGGACATAAATTGGACGGTAGGGGATCTCGCACATCGGATGGCGGATGCAAACTGTTTCCGGTATTGACGACCACAGTCAGATTATCATCCTTGAACTCCAGTGGATTCGGCGTTGGCCAGCCCGGCATGACGGGCAAACTCGGACAAGCATCCGCGGATGGTGGCTCCGGTAGCACACCGTACGGATCATCCGCTGCGGATGCCAGCATGACCGGTATGTTTGCCAGCGCAACACACAACCCGACCGATAATAGTGAAACGTGTTTCTTTTTCATGATTCTTACCTCTTCAATAATTGATTCGCTTGGAAAACTCTGCTAGCTCAATCCATTCAGGTCACTCTGCAATGATCCCGGCTGTCGTATACAGGTCCATCCCCATTCAAGCGGCGTGGACCTGCCCGGCGCATTTCGGAGCTCGGCGGTTTTCCAGGAAATACTGATGTAACCCTGCTGACGGCCAGTTCGACATCGGTGATATGTGCGGGTATCGCACCCCACAAACCGATTTTTACATTGCCATAATGAATCAGATCCGCATTCATGCGTTGACGAGGACGGCCTGCAGTGCGGTACAAACGGTAACCCAGCGCAACAATATCTTCTGGTTTGGCGCTAAGAAAATACCACCCTTCAGGCGCATCGAAACGGCGGGCGAATTCTGCCAGCCGCGCAGGCGTGTCATTGGCGTGGTCGTAGCTGATCGAAAAAGCAAAGACTTCACGACCAAACTGTTCTCCCAATCCCTTGATCAGGCTTGCCATATTTGCAGTCATTGGCAGCTCATTTTCCGAGTCAACCGACATGAAATTCATCAGTACCAATCTGTCTTTCAGCAAATCCTGATAGAAATTGAATTGCTCCCCGGTATGTGCCGTCACCATGACACCCGGGAAACCACCATGCACCACACTATCCGTGATTTTCCGTGTACGGCTGTGCAGTTCATCCGCATCATGCAGACCGAGCGCCAGCGCCGGTATCGAAGTAGCAACGAGCGCAGGCAATGCGGACAACAATCTGCGCCGCTGAGACTCGGGCGTAGCTGAACGGGTTGATTTTCCCTCAACGCCAGCAGCGTCTAACGCTTCACTTTCAGGTTTCATGATCGATTTCCTCCCCGTCGCCCATGCCGGGCGGCACCATTTGCCATTGAATCATCATCTCATGATCCTCATGCACGACATTGTGGCAATGCATGACATGAATGCCCTGGAAATCGCGCCAGCGGCCGAAGAACGTGACCTCGGTATTGGGCCCCAACTCAACAATATCCTTTCTTGAATTGAGAAAATCTCCCGGTTTCACCGGTTTTCCATTCACCTCAAGTATTCTGAATTCTTCAAAGTGTGTATGCACCGGATGTGCCCAGGAAGTACCGCCATTACGAATGGTCCAGATTTCAGCGGAACCGCTTTCGATTTTTGCGTCAATGCGATTGGGATTAAACAGACGTCCGTTGACTGTCCACAGACCGTTATCGTAATCAAATACCCAGGTGCGTTTTACACGCGCCTCGGCCAGATTGATCGGTGGCAATGGCCGCATGAAATCAGGAATACGGCTGGGATCGCTGGCATGACGACTGCCATGTTGAACATCAAAACGCATCACCAGATCGCCTTCATCCAGCTCACGGCCACTTGGCCCCGCGCCATCTTCCCGCATTTCCAGACGATTAACCAGGTACACCTTATCGCCCGGTCTGAAGGCTGAAAAATCGACAACCACATCCACCCGGTTAGCAACCCATAAATCAAATGATCGTTTTTCCAGTGGAAATTCCAGCATGTTGCCGTCATTACTCAGCACATAAAACTTACACCCCGGATGACTGTCGCCGTTGCGTCCTTCTGCTCTGAGCGATAAGCGGTAAAGTCTCGACGGTCCGCCATTGAGAATGCGGAAACGATATTTGCGCGGCTCAACTTTGAGATATGGTTGTATAGTCCGGTTGACTGTAATTTTGTCACCCAGCATGCCAAATACCGTGAAATTGGGTGAACCCTTATAGATACGATGTAAGGGCGACTCGGATTGATGACCCGGATTATCTATGGGGTCGGTGCCCTGCGGAAACGTGCCGAGTGTCGGCTCCGGCGCCCGGTTGGTAAAGAAATCAAATACCGCCTGACCGTTTTCATCGAATTGAACATCATGCAGAATCAGCGGAATATCATAGTCTCCGCTGGGCAACCGGAACGCTTGCGGATTCTTATCCTGCTCATTGTTCGAGTCCAGTTCATCGAACAATAAATAGAATCCGCTCAAACCCGCGTAAACATTAGGTGCGGTAAAATCAAGCCGGTGATCGTGGTACCACAACGTACTCATGATCTCATGCGCATAATCAAAACCGGCGGGGAAGTTACCATAATGGTAATCCCAGAATTCCCCAGGATTAAAGAAATTGGTCGGAATACCATCGCTTTCCGAAGCCGTATGCGCGTTATGCAAGTGAATACTGACGGACGGCAGCGCAAACGGCACATAGCCCGCACCAACCGGCGGCAATTCGTTGAAGCGACGCACCAAGATCGGCTCTCCGTATTTTGCATGGTAAGTCGGTCCGGGTGTTGTCGCTTTTCCGCCAATACCGTTGGTAAACCCCCAGGACCACGATCCGTTTTTATAAGGGCCATCGGAATGGTATCGCCACTTGAACTGCTTTATTTTTTCAATATAGTATTTCTGCGGTAGCAATTCATTGTAACGCTGATGCGCCATTGGATCGGGCGGCAACGGGCGATTTAACAACGCTTCAGGCACGGGTTTCGCAACCGGCATGCGAAACAATGGATCCTTAAAAGGTGTCGCCGGCGGACTGGGTCTGCCAACGTGGCTGGGTGTAAACCCATCCGGAAACACCAGTCCGCTTTGCGGAAAATTTGCTCTGCTATGAGCGGAAGTGGCTGCAGCACCGAGCGTGCCCGCCACTCCCAGTTTTAAAAATTCGCGTCTTTTCACTTTTTCCTCCACTCTAAAAACTTTCCCTCCGGAAAGCATCGTCAAAAATCATGACAGGAACACAGCCATGATTCATTTTTATAAACAACCACCTGCAAAAAAGATCATGCAGAACGGCTGCTATAAAAGTACTTACTTGCATATACGCACAACCGACACAAGCCGAAATGTATACGGTGGCTTTATAGTTTTACTTAAGATAATTACATGACATAAATTCACTTAAAATTTGCAGAAAACAGAAATCTTTGAGTGAAATGATTATTTCGAATACGAGTTGCAACGTAGCGAACGTTTTTTGCTTTATTGAAAAACTTTCAGGTATGGTGACGATCTTAATCGTCGTTGACCTGGCTGTATGTGTTAAACCTCACACAACGCCGCTATGACATGCTATTGATAAGGAATTGAATAAAATCAGAAACAGAATCGCGATAATCCTGCTGTGTTTTTTTGACTGACGTGCAGATTAAAATGGAAATTGTTTTTTGCAGAAAATGCTTGATTTCAGAATCATGCAGACTATAATGCGGGCTATTTTATTTTTGGCAACCACGAGGAATATTATGACTTCGATCAGTAAAACTTATTTATCCACTGAATTAACCAGCGTTCACATTCCTGTCACATAGCTTTTTAAAAGGACTACTCGCATGCTCGTACCTATCTCTTCCACCGCTTTCCAAGCGCCATCCGAATCCGAAGTTCCTGACGTTCTGTTTGATACTCACCTGGAGACCAGTCTCGACTTCAGCCATGTTAAAGAAAAATTGTTACATGGTTATGACAAACCGTTTTTGCTTGTTGACAGCAACATCATTCGCCAAAAAACCCGTCGGTTCATGAATGCCATGCCGCGCGTACGCCCGCATTATGCCGTCAAAGCCAATCCGGATCGCCGTGTGCTTAAGACGCTGATCGAAGAAGGCGCCGGTTTCGAAATCGCTTCCATCGCAGAACTGGACCTCTTGCTTGAACTGGGTGTGCCGGCTGCGGAGATTTTTTACAGCAACCCCATAAAATCGCGTGCCTACCTCGAGTATGCCGCCGCTAAAGGCGTTGAATGGTATGTGCTTGACAGTGTCGAAGAGTTGCGCAAAATTGTCAGCGTAAAACCGGATGCCAAAATGTATTTGCGCATCGATACGCCGAATATCGGCAGTGACTGGCCACTGGCGGGCAAATTCGGCACCCATCTGGCCGATATCAGCCGCATCATTGAAGAAGCTTCGAGGCTTGGCGCAGATCTGGCCGGCGTCACCTTTCATGTAGGCTCCCAATGCCGCAATCCGCAAAACTGGCGTGTAGGCATCGAACGCGCCATCAAGGTTTTCAGCGACATGCGGGCAATAGGCTTGAATCCGCGCCTGCTCAATATAGGCGGCGGCTATCCGGTGCGCCACGCTAAACCTATCCCTGCCATTGAGGTCATCGCGGAAGTCATTAATGCCGCGATCGCTAAACTGCCTGAAGAAATCCAGATTATCGCGGAACCTGGGCGTTATCTGGTCTCCGACTCCGCTTACTTCGTTTGTCAGGTCGCCGGCACCGCAACGCGCAACGGCAAGCGCTGGATGTACTGGGACGCCGGCATGTTTGGCGGCATCATTGAGGTCACAGAAGGATTGGCCTACGAGATATTAACCGATCGCGCCGGCAATCACGTGCCATGGTCTGTCGCAGGCCCGACCTGCGATTCAGTGGATATCCTGATGCACGATGTCATGCTACCGGCTGATATTCAGGAAGGTGATCTGATCTATATTCCGAACACGGGTGCATACACAACCGCCTATGCGAGCAATTTCAACGGATTTCCATTACCGGATGTTTATGTAATTTAGGCGATAACCAGGTATTTGTCCTGCCGCAGTCACAACAGGCTGGCAGACGGATCAGACATTGCGCTTGATCCGTTTGTCAGTCTGATATTCATAACCGATTCAATTCTTCACCGGTCTGTTTCCGATCGAAAACGACAAAGTGATATTCCAACGGCATATCTGCCATACCTGCTTTTCCATCCGACACATGCCGTTCGCGTGACACTTCGATCCAGTCGCTGCGATCAAACGCCGGAAAAAAAGTATCACCTTCAAAATCCTGCTGTATTTCCGTCAAATACAAGCGTTGCACCAACCCGAGCGTTTGTTCGTATAACCGGGCACCGCCGATGATAAACAGCGCGTCATCCTGCTGTTCGCCCTGCCAGTGCAACGCATCTTCCAGCGTATGAACAACAATGGCGTCCGGCGCACGAAAATCCAATTGGCGGGTTACGATCACATTGATGCGTCCCGGCAATACCCGCCCTATGGACGCGTAGGTTTTGCGTCCCATGATGATGGTATGCCCCATGGTCAATGCCTTGAAATGCCTCAAATCTTCAGGCAAATGCCACGGCAGCGCATTGCGCCTGCCGATCACGCCGTTGCGGGCTACAGCCGCCAAAATCGACAAATGCACCGGCTTCATCATACAGCCACCGATGCGGCAATCGCCGGATAGGGATGATAGTTCTTCAAAGTAAAATCTTCGTAGGTAAACTCGAATATATCTGAAATCGCCGGATTAAGCTGCATTGCCGGCAGCTGTCGTGGTTCACGGCTTAATTGCTCCCGGGCTTGTTCCAGATGATTCAGATACAGATGCGCATCCCCGACAGTATGGATAAACTCACCGGCCTCCAGACGGCAGACCTGTGCGATCATCATGGTCAGCAAGGCATAAGAGGCGATATTAAACGGCACGCCCAGGAAAATATCGGCGCTCCTTTGATACAGCTGACAGGACAACTTGCCTTCTGATACATAGAACTGAAACAAAACATGACAGGGTTGCAGTTTCATTTTATCCAGTTCGCCGACATTCCAGGCGGACACGATCATGCGCCTGGAATCCGGCGTGCTTTTTATCTGTTCAATCACCTGCCTGATCTGATCAATGGCCTGCCCGTCCGGGGTCGGCCAGGCGCGCCACTGATGGCCATAAACCGGCCCGAGATCGCCATGCTCATCCGCCCATTCATCCCAGATCGAAACGCCATTTGCTTTTAAATAGCGGATATTGGTATCGCCGCGCAGAAACCACAGCAATTCATGGATGATCGATTTCAAATGGCATTTCTTGGTTGTGACCAGCGGAAAACCATCGGCCAGATTAAAGCGCATCTGATAGCCAAAAACAGAGAGCGTACCCGTTCCCGTGCGATCTGATTTTTGACAGCCATGCGTCAGAACATGGCGCATTAATTGAAGGTATTGTTGCACGCGTTAATAATTAGATTCTTTAAAAAATGACCGCTGATCAATCAACGACGAAACTGATCGATGAAAACTGACAAATGCACTACATGACCAAGCCAACCGTAATATAATACCAGCTTTTACTATGCGAATCAGGCTGGCCGCCCGGCTCGAACGACTCAAAAGGCTTGAGATGCGCGATCTCTATCTGTCTGTAGAATTTTCTAACAGGACAGCGCTAACAGCACACACTGAATTATCACGACCTAGAACAATGCCTGACGCACTGTGATGCAACCATACGCGCCCCTCAAGTTCCCATATTCAACAGGAAAAGCAATCAATGCTGGCTACACTTACCCAGAATTCTTCTTCATTTGACGCGACCACTCACGTTAACGCAAGCCATATACTCGTTGTACTTCCAAAACAGGAAAAATTGCCCCAGAAAAACCCGCTTCCCGGAGAAGACGCGCTGATCAAAACATTGAAGAGACGCAGCATGTCGCTGGAAAAAATCAGTGACACGCCCGTCAGCGCCAATCTTGAGAATGGCGCATTATGTACATGGGTAATGGTCGATAGTCATAAATCCGTGTTTGATCAGCACACCGCCGTGCGCAAAGCGATCCAGCACCTGCTTTCGGAAAATCCCACGGAAATACATCTGGCTGTTTTTGGCAATAATAATCAGAAGCGCCTGTTTGCCGAAGCAGCTGTTTATATTGCATGGGTTAACGGCGCCGCTTTGCCCGTTCGCAAACAAAAACCCGAAAGAACCCCGTTGGAGCATATTCATTTATATGGCTATCACAGTGATGACAATTTCACACCTCAACGCGCTATCGCCGAAGGCAATTTGTTAGCGCGCGGCCTGACGGCATTACCACCTAACGAATTGACACCAGCAACCTATCGCGAGCAAATCCAGAAATTGTCAAGCAACGAAGGATGGATTTATCAGGAATATCCACTGAGCAAACTCCGGCAAATGGGCGCAGGTGCTTTTGCGGCAGTTGCTCAGGGTAGTGGCACCGACGATGCTGCAATTGTTCACCTGCATTACTCCGGCAAACAGAAAGCATCCCGGCATATCGCGCTTGTCGGGAAAGGGATTTGCTTTGATACCGGCGGACACAATCTAAAACCGGCACGCTACATGCAGGGCATGCATGAAGACATGAACGGATCAGCCGTGGCATTGGGCATTCTGCTGGCGATAACGCGCGCCGGATTACCCATAGAAATCGACTGCTGGCTGGCCATTGCACAAAACCATATCAGCCCACAAGCTTACAAACAAAACGACGTAATCACCGCGCTGAATGGATTGACCATAGAAATTGTGCATACCGATGCGGAAGGGCGCATGGTTCTGGCGGACACACTGACACTCGCGGAAAAACAAAAACCCGACCTTATCATTGACTTCGCAACCTTAACTGGCAGTATGCATACTGCACTGGGCTCAAGATACTGCGGCATTTTCGCCAATGAGGAGCATCTGGCCCAGAAGGCTGTCAATGCAGGTAAGAAAAGTGGTGAACGCGTATGCGTTTTTCCAATGGACTCGGATTATGACGAAAGTCTGGAAAGCAAAATTGCCGATCTCAAGCAGTGCACGATCGGCGGCGATTTTGATCACATTCTTGCTGCCCGCTTTTTAAACCGATTTGTTCAAGACACCCCATGGATACATATGGATCTTTCAGCCAGCAACCACAAGGATGGACTTGGCGCGGTCGGCAGCGAGGTTACCGGCTTTGGCGTCAACTGGGCGATCGAACTGCTCGCCCAGCTATAATCTCAAGAATCTCAAAACCGGAATACGCGTTGAGGCGTCTCTAAAAATCCAGAGTTTTTAATAAAAACTGAGCAAGACGAGGCAAGAACAAAAAATATTGACGCGGCATATAATAAACAGGTAAGGAGATATTTTTTGTGAACAACGACGTATTGTAACGAAATCTGGATTTTTAGAGATGTCCGTTAGATTTTTCCTGTATCAAGCCCCCATTGTCCAGGATTCTCCACACTCACAATGCTGTCCTCTGATTTTGACATATCGATTATTTCCACAGGAATATGCCCATTCGTGCGCATAGAAAAAAAGACTTTAACCACTGGCATCAAGAGACTTCTTTCAGACTGCTCGATAACCACGCCCAAACGTCCTGACTTGAGCCTGAGCAATGTCCCAACGGGATAAATACCAACCGTTTTAACGAACGCACGAAAAACGGTTTCATCAAAATGGCCATCTTTCCACGCGGCCATTTTTCTTATGGCTTCAGCCGGTTCCCAGCCTTTTTTATAGCACCGATCTGAAGTAAGGGCGTCATACACATCACAAACAGCCCCCATGCGCGCATGCAATGTCAGCGCATCGGCCGAGAGCCTTTCCGGATAACCTTTTCCATCCATGCGTTCATGATGGTGCAAACAAACATCGAGTGCCGGTACATCAACCTGATATACAGCCTGCAGAATTTCCCAGCCTCTGCGCGGATGATTTTTGACAATATCAAATTCTTCGTCTGTCAGCTTATCCGGCTTGTTCAGGATTTCATGCGGCACGGCCATCTTACCGATGTCGTGCAACAGTCCGGCAACACCAACCTGTTTTAATTCTTCTCCGCGCAATCCAAGCTGTTTGCCAAGCGCCACCATCAACACGCATACCGCTACGGAATGCAGATAAGTATATTCATCGGCGGTTTTTAGCCGTATCAGGCTCATCAAGGCATTTGAATTTCGTTCCATGGATAGATGGATTTCATCCACCAAGGTAAGCGCCTCTTTTACCTGAACCGACTTACCCATGCGCACATCACTGAACATCGAAACGACCACAGCTTTGGTTTTAGCATGCACTTTCCTGGCCACGACCAATTCATCGGCCAGTGCTACTTTTTCAACTTTTTGCTCCACCGGCAACGGCTGAATGGGCTTCGAATCCACTGGCCTATCGGTTTCTATGGAATTCCCGTGCTGCACATCCAGCCCTTTGGATGTATCAATCCATAATTCTTTTAAATCACAGCCTTGCAATTTTTCCAGTTCCGCTTGCTCGGTGAGCAGGAAAGCGTTCTTCCAAAATGGATGATCCATCCAATTGTCACTTACCTTATGGATGTACATACCTAAACGTACTTCACCGATCAAGATCTTTTTTATCATTAATTCAGAAAATCCTTCGCGAAATTAGATTTCAGTGGCGAGACTGAAGGTGAATGGTACAATCATACTCAACGCAACGGCGTATCTAGAAATACGCTGTTCCGACTTATTGTCGGGTCATGGCGAGGAAACTTTAGGAATCCCTGTCAAGAAACTGTAGTATTTTATCAAGCTATCTCAAACGCGAAACAGAGCAAAAAAAGACTGTAAATTTGCGATTTACTGGAGTAGTTAACTATGTCAACCATTGAATCCGTTTTAAATGAATCACGCATTTTCCCACCCGCCAGGGATTTTGTTCAGCAAGCCAATGTATCCGGCATGGAATCCTATGCGGTGCTTTGCCGCCAGGCTCGAGAGGATTATCAATTATTCTGGGCACAGCAGGCTAAAACGTATTTAATCTGGCACAAACCGTTTACACAGATACTGGATGACAGCAACGCGCCATTTTTCAAGTGGTTTAGCGATGGCGAGCTGAATATTTCATACAACTGCCTCGATCGCCATTTAACAACCCAGCCCGATAAAGTCGCTATTATTTTTGAAGCCGACGACGGCAAAGTGACACATATCACTTACCAGAACCTTCATCAGCAAGTATGCAAACTGGCCAATGCACTGAAGGCACAGAATATCCAAAAAGGCGATTGCGTTATTATTTATATGCCGATGCGTATTGAAGCTGTCGTCGCAATGCAAGCCTGCGCACGAATTGGCGCAATTCACTCCGTTGTATTCGGCGGATTTTCATCGAAAAGCCTGCACGAACGCATTGTTGACGCGGGCGCCAAAGCCGTAATCACAGCGGACGAACAGGTGCGCGGCGGCAAGTGTCATGCGCTTAAAGCAACCGTGGACGAAGCTATCGGCATGGGTAATACCGAGTCGGTTAAAACCGTCGTTGTTTTTCAGCGGTCGGGCGCAAAAGTGCCTTTCAATCCTCAGCGCGATGTCTGGTGGCATGAAATTACCGAAAACGCAGATACGCAATGCGAGCCTGAATGGATCAATGCCGAGCATCCACTGTTTACACTGTATACCTCCGGATCCACGGGCAAACCGAAAGGCGTACAGCATTCAAGCGCCGGTTATCTGCTTGGCACGATGGTCAGCATGCATTGGGTTTTCGACTACAAACCATCTGATATTTTCTGGTGCACCGCGGATGTTGGCTGGATTACCGGTCACAGCTATGTGACCTATGGACCGCTGGCGATGGGTGCAACACAAATTATCTTTGAAGGCGTACCCACCCATCCGCACGCCGGAAGATTCTGGGAAATCATCGACAAACATAAGGTCACCACATTCTACACAGCGCCTACGGCAATTCGTTCACTGATCAAATTGGGCGCGGATTTGCCTGACAATTACGATTTATCCTCGCTGCGGCTGCTGGGTTCAGTGGGCGAACCGATCAATCCCGAAGCATGGATGTGGTTTTATGAAAAAATAGGCCATTCACGCTGCCCGATTGTGGATACATGGTGGCAGACGGAAACCGGCTGCCATATGATTGCACCACTCCCGGGTGTCGCGCCGCTCAAACCCGGTTCATGCACATTGCCGCTGCCGGGCATTTTTGCGGCAATCGTCGACGAAGCCGGTCATGATGTTGAAAAAGGGAAAGGCGGATTCCTGGTTATCAAGAAGCCATTTCCATCACAAATCCGCACATTGTGGCGCGATCCGGAACGTTTCAAGAAAGCCTATTTCCCGGAGGATGTTGGCGGCGGTAAATATTATCTGGCCGGAGATTCGGCCCATTGCGATGAAGACGGTTATTTCTGGATTATGGGGCGTATTGACGACGTACTCAATGTTTCCGGACACCGTCTGGGCACCATGGAAATTGAATCCGCGCTGGTCGCCAATCCTCTAGTCGCAGAAGCAGCCGTTGTCGGTAAGCCGCACGAGGTCAAAGGCGAGGCTGTTGTCGCCTTTGTTGTGCTGAAAGGTGATTATCCCGAAGGCGACGAAGTAAACCGTATTACTCAGCAGTTGCGTGATTGGGTAGCCCGTGAAATTGGCCCGATTGCAAAACCGGAAGAAATACGCTTCGGTGAAAATTTACCGAAAACACGATCCGGAAAAATTATGCGGCGTCTTTTGCGTGCGCTCGCGAAAGGCGAAGAAATAACCCAGGATGTCTCCACGCTTGAAAATCCGGCGATCCTGGATCAGTTAAAACAGACAAATTGACTCATCACATAAAACAAAATTATTGCTCCATTTATGACACTTTCGCTCGTTACTGATTATTCCGATGGCATCAGCGCAATAGATGCGCAATTTCACCGCCCCAAACGCGCCGCCATTCACCTGATTGTCGAACATGGGAAAATAGCACTGATCGACACCGGCACGGCCTCCTCCATCCCCGGTGTTCTCGGCGTTCTTCAGGAAAAGAATCTGGCGGTTGAGAATGTAGACTATATTATCCTTACCCACATTCATCTGGATCACGCAGGCGGCGCGAGCCATTGCATGCGCGTCTTCCCCAATGCCAGACTCGTCGTGCATCCGCGTGGCGCCCGTCACATGGCGAATCCCGACAAATTAATTTCCGGCGCAATCGCTGTTTATGGCGAAACTGAATTTAAACGTGTTTACGGTGAAATATACCCCATAGACAGAAAACGCATCATCGAAGCACCGGATGAAAGCAGAATTGATCTGAATGGCCGCTCACTGCTTTTTCTTGATACTCCCGGTCATGCGCGCCATCACAACTGCATCTATGACGAAAAGAGCAATTCGTTTTTTACCGGCGATACGTTTGGCGTTTCATATCGCGAACTGGATGTCAATAGCATGGAATTTGTATTTCCCACCACCACCCCAGTTCAGTTTGATCCCGACGCAGCGCATGCGTCCATTGATCGCATCATGCGTTTTAATCCGGAACATGCTTTTCTGACACACTACAGCCGCATCTGCCATCTGGAACAACACGCGGAATCGATGCACGAACTGATAAACGCTCATGTTGACATTGCACGAAATGTGCAGAATTACGCTGATTCAATCAAAACCAGCAGATTCGATGCAATCCGCGCGGCATTGCAGGCACTGCTGTTACAGCACATCAGATCACATGGCTGTACCATGCCTGAGGAGGATATTACCAATTTATTGTATTCGGATATTCGTTTGAATACACTGGGTCTGGAACACTGGCTTGATCACTGAAAAAAACCGCTAATCCAATTTATTATTACCCGCTTCCTGGTCGTTATTTAATGCGTCTTTATCATTGGGCCATGCACTAAATGGAAAAGGCTTTGTTTCACTGTTAAATGTCACAAACTGCGTAATTTGAAAGATATAAAAACTCAAGCCTTGCGTGAATTTAAGTACTTGGGTATTTAGCTTTTCTGTCATCAGAAGGGTAACAAATTGAAATATTGCAAACCCAATAACAAGAAACTTGGAAATACTGTAAACAATAATAAAAAAAACCATAAACAGTGCCCGCGTTAACAGCTTGTTTTTTTGCAACTTCTGGTTAAGTTCATTCATTTCTTTTTCCACTGATTGGTTTCACCGTTTAAAAATCCATACACGCTATCTTACAGCCAGCGATTTACTCTGGATTTATAAATTTCAAATTCAACACCGAATTTCTGTGCAAGCGATTCTTCCTCGGGAAAGATCTGAAATCGATTGATATAAAGCACAAATACCAGCACACAGAATAATGATGCAAGATTTTGCAAATAAACACCCCAGCCCAAAAGCATCAATGCCAGGCCTACGTAAATCGGATTACGACTATAGCGATAAGGCCCCGATGTAACCAGCGCCGAGGTTAATTCCGGCCTCAACGGATTCAGGGTTGTACCGTATCGATAAAAAGTAATACTGCTTATGAGAATCAGAAAAAGCCCCAGAAAAGCGATCAGCACTGACATAGAAAAATGAAAACCGAATTCCAGTGTAAGAAATGGAAAAAACAATTCTGCATACCACATTAGGGTCACGAATACGGCTAACACAACTATGGGCGGTATTTGCAGTACAAGCCGATTCATCTGGCTTTGCTTATTTTATAAACGAACAGATTTCCAGTACTTGGATTGCCAGTAAGCGTTATCTAAACGCGATATTGTCACGCCTTTACGTTGCGATGCATGGAGGAATTTATTTTTCTCCAGATAAATACCAACATGCTTGGATGTAGGTCCGGTTCTAAAAAAAACCAAATCACCCGGCGCCAATTGATGTCTGCGAATTTCAGCACCCAGTCTGGATTGCTGGCGCGCAGTCCTGGGCAAGTGAATACCGAGTCTTGTTTTGTACGTCAATTGAACAAATGCCGAACAGTCTATACCTGACCTGCTTGTGCCGCCAAGTCGATAACGAACCCCCTGCCATTCACGATGCTGTCGATATAACTCACTGACAACCGCTTCACGCGGCGCGGTTTTTTTTGTAATCGGTTTAGATTTCAGCTGATAATTGTTTGCACTTTTATCTGGTAAAGAACCGCAACCGACAATCAGGAAAGCATATAAAACACAAGTTAAAACAATGTAAACAGTTTTTGTTTGTCGCATAGCCTACACTGGATTTATTTGCCAAAATGAATGCTAATGATAACAAATCACATGGAAAAACAAAACACCATTTAACAATACACTGTTATAACGAATTGATAGGAATCCTCTTTCCGCCTCTTTCGATTTGCGCTGACACAATTTTCAACAACCAAACGCTTTGCACGAAAAAATTGACGATTTCAATCGGGCTTCCTCAGTTTCTTATGGTTTTCTGCGGGAAAATACGAAATTTGATAAGAAATCACCACACTTTCTGGTTTTTTCTATAAAACGCAAGGAATTAGTCTGGATGGAGTATGGATTCTTTGATTTCTGAGTTATAAAAGCCGACTTGGTTTTTGGATAATGAAAATTCTATATTATCGATCTTTCCGCCGATTTCTTCGGCCCGCTTACGAAAATCCAGAGCCAGCATATTCTTGGGAACAATAAATGATTGCCGATGCCCGGATTGATAGTTCACTGTTATTTTCATAATACCAATACTTGCTGTTAAGTGATAAAGCTGTTCCATCGACCTGGAGGCACGAAACTTTAATCCGTAGCCGGGTATTCTTTGTTGCTGTTTGAGGAAAAACATCTTGTCCTCTCGCTAAGCGGATTTACCCCAGATTTTTTATTAGGAAAATTCATTAATGGAAGTCATTCGAATAATTTATTAAAAACAGGATCATTCTGCCAAATCATCATTGCTTGAATTGAGCATAGTTTTCTTACAGGAGAAATTCATAGATTTTGAACTTCGATTGACCGGCAAAGAGGCCACCGCGTGGAGTGGCATGGAATTGATGAGACCGAGATGGTGCGACAATTTGTCGCATTGATAATCACCAATTACTCAACTAGCATTCGCTGGCTTGTATAGAAATCATATGAGCCATTTCGAATCGTTTTTTTAAACGGTTTTCTGTAAACGTTACATCCGCACATACCTCGCCATGAAAGAACACATACTCTTTCAACCGACGGCTTTTTTAGTGTTCACCGATTTCGCCGGATTAAATTCTTGGAGCATAGAAATGAATAAGTACAGTTTATCTTTTGTGGGAATGATTTTGCTTTTTTATAGCGCCATGACCGCAGCGCACGAAGGCGAACCGAATATGGCGTTTGCCTGGCGCGATGGCCAAATTGAGATTGACATCCAGCGTCAGGGAAGACCGCTCGGCGACCATACTGCTTTCGTCATTCCATTCACCGACACATTCCGACCTTATTTCAACGGCGACTCCGGATTCACCGGAGTAAATTTTGATCAGGGCGGCATTGCAAGCTTTCATACGGAAAGCACGTTATTGAAATGGTCGGAGGAACAATCGCAATGGTTGCGAGAAGGCTTTCCGGAACAACTGGTGATCAGCCGACTCGGAGGCGACACGCTAGTGACAACTACAGAGGGCAACGGATCGCTAGGCTATATTGCAAATTTACGCAGTAGCAGCTTCGAAGCGCACTCTGTTTTTCGCATACAAAAACCGGATGGAACGCCACCGGAAGACGGCGCCTATCTAGTGTTCATGACTATTCTAGGTGTGGATGATTCGGGCGAGCATATTCTCTACAAGCCTTCCGAACCTTTCGCGCTGATCTTTCATCTCAATGCACAACAAAACTTCACTAATCAGGCGCTGGTGCAAGCTCTGCAAACCGAACCGCAAGTTGTATTGAATGATTATGATCGAATGGATGCGCTATTCGCTTGGGCGGAATCGCAACACAGTGAACTATTTCCGCATGCCGCAGCCAGCCGGTTGATCTCGGGCTATTATGCACGCTGCTATGACAATGCCATTTGCGTCGGCAGCAAAGATGGACATATCTATACGGCTGACGGTATTTCCGGTGCGTTAACCGAGCACGGCCCGATCGAGATGTTTTATGACGCAGCAGGGCTCTGATGCGTCGCTTACAGATATTCCTCCGGTATATTGTCTGGCCAGTTTTATTGCTTTTATTCAATTCGGTGCTTGCCAGTGAACTGGAAATCATCAAAAAACCAACCCAAACCACTCCATCCGGGAACACTCAGCATTCCACTGCGCAGATTGAGCAAGAACCCGTCATGCTTGAAGCAATAACGATTCAGGCTACAGAAGAAATCGTTGCCAATCCTCGCCAGCAGTTGCAGGCTCGTGAATTGCGTATTCATACGGGTGAGACACTTGGCAAAACACTGGAACGCGAAGTCGGCATCAATAATTTGTCCTATGGGCCCGGTGTCGGCCAACCCGTAATACGCGGCATGAGCGGTCCACGCGTCAGAGTCATGCAGAACGGGATCGGCGCGCATGATCTTTCCGCGTTGAGTCCCGATCTCGCGATTGCATTTGAGACAATGCTGGCGGATAGCATTACGGTGTTAAGAGGGCCCGCAACCCTGCGTTACGGTGGCAATGCTATCGGCGGCATGGTTGATATTCAGCATCAACGGATACCCCAAAAGATTCCCCTGAATGGCGCCGCAGGTCGTATGGATTTTCGTTATGATCACAATTCCGCGGATAAAGCCGGAATGATCGGCCTGGATATAGGCAAGGGAATGCTTGCGATTCATCTGGATTATTTCCAACGCGCCTCAAACAATACGCATATCCCCGGTGCAGCTTTGGACGAAGCAGCCATCCGGCAGCAATTCCAGGTTGACCCCGGCGCCAATAGCTTTAACGTCATTCAAAATAGCAATGCCAGCAGCCAGGGTGGATCAGCGGGTGTATCGCTGATTGGCAGACACGGTCATCTTGGCGGCAGTTATCATGAAATGGTGCGAAATTATGGCATCCCTCCCGGCGTCCCGGGTCATGCCGATGCGGGAAGTACTGCACAGGAAGCCATCAGAATTGATATGTCTCAACGCCGTTATGAGTTGGACGGCCTCTGGAAAACATACTGGCGATCGCTGCCGACGATAAAGGCAAAACTCAGTTACATTGACTACAGTCATAAGGATTTTGATAAGCGTATTACGAATAGAAGCGCATCACTGACCCAGTTCAAGAATACCGTCTGGGAATCACGCCTGGAGATCGATCATCGCTATGGTGGAAGGCTTGATGGCACGTTCGGCCTGCAATGGCAAAGCCGCGATTTTACCGCGTCAGGAATCGAGACATTTACACCGGCCGCAGATATCAATTCACTGGGATTTTTTCTTACCGAAACAGTTTTTCTAACCGATCAGCTCAATTTTGAAATGGGCGCGCGTATCGATCATCAAACCACCGCGCCCAGGCAGCATGAAATCAAACTGACAGGCATCTCGGCGCCACTGCCCTTGCCGGATACGTTGAATTATCTGACTTATTCACTGGCTGCGAGTTTAAATTATGAAATCCTGCCGCAAACAGCCTTGTATCTGAGCTGGCAGCGTGCACAACGCGCGCCGGATGTACAGGAACTGTTTGCGTCCGGCCCGCATTTTGCCACGCGCAGCTTTGAGGTCGGTCGCTTGAATCTTGACGAAGAACAGACAAACCACTACGAGCTGGGATTACGTTTTGCAGGCAATCCAGTTTCATTTCATGCCAATGGTTATTACAAATCGATACAGGATT
>JADZAR010000183.1 GCA_020852475.1 Nitrosomonas sp. | reverse complement strand
TCATTTGCACGATTCCGTAAGCACTCATTGCGCGTCCCGCGATCAGGCAAGCCATCATGCCGCCCGAAGAAGAACCCGCTACCATATCGAACTGATCGTAGGTTGAAATGCCGGTTTCCGCTTCCAGGCTGGTGAGCACGCTGAGCTGAATCAGCAAGTGACTGCCACCGCCATCGAGGCTTAAAACGAATTTGCGTTGCAAGGCTGACTCCTGATGTTTACTGATCAGTCATGCCGCCTTTTTCGCTGCGACCATGTCTTTGATATTCTTGAATTGTTCGAATTTCTCCGCCCAATAAACCAATTCCAGCGTTCCATCCGGATGTTCCAGCAGCGTGGTGCAGCTTTCAACCCAGTCGCCATCATTGCAATACAGGATTGAATTGATTTCCTTGATTTCGGCATGATGAATATGCCCGCATACGACGCCTTCGACGCCGCGTTCCCTGGCGAGTCGCGCCAGTGCATCTTCGAAGCTGCTGATATAACTGACCGCATTTTTAACCTTCAATTTCAGATACGCAGCCAGCGACCAATAAGAATAGCCAAACAATTTGCGCAAACCGTTAAGATGCCGGTTCATCCACAACAATGCGTCATAGGCCACATTACCGAGCATCGCAATCCACCGGCTGTGCTTGACAATGACGTCGAACTCGTCGCCGTGCATAATCAACAGTTTTTTACCATCATAGGTGGTATGCACGTAATCCAGATGAATTTCAAGATTGCCGAACACATGTCCGGCGCAGTCGCGCAAGGCTTCGTCGTGATTGCCCGGAATATAAATCACTTTGGTGCCGTGCTTGGCCTTGCCCAGAATCGAGCGGATGACATTGGTGTGTTCCTGCGGCCAATAAGGATTTTTCTTGATACCCCAGAAATCGACGATATCGCCAACGAGGAACAGATACTCCGTTTCAACCGAATGCAGGAAATGCAACAGCGCCTGCGCCTGACAACCCCGGAAACCCAGGTGCACATCGGATATCCAAACGCTTCTAACTTTCATTGGTGCGGTTTTATTGGCCATCATGTCGCTTCTCATGAATTAAAGATAACCAACAGATTAAAGCGGTTTTATGAAACTACTTTGACGTATTGATGAAGAAATGATGAATTTTTTGTTAAAAAATAAGCCATGTGCAAACGAGCCGGGCTAAATCCACCTGCAGCATGGGACGGCACGGTTAATAAGATATAACAGCGTTTTTTCGTCCGCTGCGCTACGCATACTGGGGCAGAAACCATGACAAAATGGTGATAATCCGATACTGCTGATTGGGTGATTACTGTGGTTACTGTGAGAAAAAATAAGGCAGCCATATCCGGGGAAGTGATGGAGAGTCTCTTATGACTGCCTTATCAAGGGGCGCTTACATGTTAATAATAATGAACAAATGTTACAGAACGATTAACAGGTTGAAATAAAATCTGTCCTGATATGTATCATTTCAGCTTCATGCAATTGGCGTAATACGTCACCGTTGCCGGCCAATCGGAAAAAATGCCGAGAATGCCGACATCCTGCGCGAGCACGTCCAGCGCCTGATACATATCGCCATCATTGTTGATGACCGCATCGGGAGAAACAGGATTCGGGTTTTGGCCATTCAATGTCTGGAAATACCAAGCGCCGCCGTGGGTCAACGGGCCGTCGCGTTCGAATGTCCAGGTGATGATATCCAGTCCCGCGTCTTTCGCTGCTTTTGCGTAGCGGGAAGGTACAATTTCGCCGTTTTCAATTTCCAGCAGCACCCACATCGGCGGTGCGATGATTTTTACGCCGTCAGCAACCAGTTGTTCCATTGACGGTGACCAGGTAGCCGGATTGCGGTGATCGAATGCCGGATCGTCGTAGCGGTCGTCAAGATAAACCGCTTGCCTGCCGAAGTCCGGTTCGTTCTGAATCCAGTACAGGACATCGTCGAGATTGAACGACTGCGCCCAGACTCTGGAAGCGCGCACACCGGCTTCCTTGTATTCGTCAATCAGTTTCTGCGCGTAATCGGCCTGCGAAAAACCGTCGAACGGCATCGGCACGCTCGGGGATTTCAGTTCCGGTGTCATTTTGACGCCCAGCTTCTGAAACAGCGCGATACTTTCCTTGTGCGTCAGCAGCGTGCCGCGTGTTGCGTAAAGATCGGTTCTCCAGTCAGCCGTGCCTTTCAGATACTCGGCCACGCTGGTGGCGCGTGGATTGGCTGCGTCCATCTTTCCCTGCAAGGTTTTGAATTCGGCCAGCGTAATGTCGCTGGTGCAGCAATGCGCCGTGGCCGGCGTAATCAGGTTGCCGGCAGCGTCAAAAACCGCGGGCTGGAACGGCCCCGAACATTTTTCCGCCAGCGGTGTTTCCAGAATATTGGTCGTGGTATGCAGATCGCACTGTGAGTGGCGGCACACCAGTTCCTTGTCTTGGGTGAAGGTTACATCGCATTCAACAATCCCGGCGCCCATTCTGGCGGCGGCTTCATACGATTCCAGCGTATGTTCGGGAAACTGCAATGGCGCGCCGCGGTGACCGATGGAAAAATCGGTGCGTTTGAACAGACCTCTTTCACAGCTTTCCAGTTTATCCCTTAATGGACCCTGATCCATATCCTGAACCAGAAAAAACGGCCGCGGACCTAATTGAATATTCATTGCACGGCCTTTGTTGCCATTTTGCGCGGAATCATCGCCTTTCCCGCTCCAGACTGCTGTCGGCAGCGCCAGAGCAAATACAATAATGCCCGTCAATACCATGTGTTTCATGTTGCTCTCCTCTGATAATGATATTTTGATGTCATTGCTCGGACGCATTTCATCGCGGCGATCCGCGCAATGAGCCAAAATGTTATCGAGTGAATGTTTCTGCCTGATGGCTGTTGCATGAAACTTTGATGACTTTAGGATGAATGCAGCGACACACCACATTCATTTTTTCATGATTTTGTAACAATTCGATTCTAGTATGTTTTTGTTCAAATTAAAGTGTACTTAACCATTCATGCCCAAAAATCCAAAGAAAATTTTTGTACTGGATACTTCGGTCATTCTGTACAACCATCAGGCGCTATACAGTTTTGCGGATAACGATGTCGCCATTCCGATTACCGTGCTTGAAGAACTCGATCACTTCAAGAAAGGAAATGAAACGAAAAATTTTGAAGCACGGGAATTTATCCGCATCATGGATCATCTGTCGCTGCATTACTCGTTGCAAAACTGGATTCCGATTGACCGGCCCGATCACGGCCGGATCAAGGTTGTCATGCAGGAACAGGCGAACGGACTCGACGCAACGCATATTTTTGGCGAAAACACCGCGGATCATCGCATTCTCAATTCAGCTATCGCGTTAACCAGCGCCTTTCCCCGCAAAAAGATTGTGCTGGTCACCAAAGACATCAATTTGCGGTTAAAAGCCAAGTCGCTGAATATCACCGCGGAAGATTTTCAGACCGGGAAAATCAAGGACCTTGAAGCGCTGCATACCGGCAGCACCACAATTGGAGGTCTGTCGAAAAAAATCATTGATGATATCTATACCCATGATTCCTGCCTGCCTGAAGCGATTGGCATTGAAACCGCTATCCCCAATCAATACTATATCCTGAAAAACGGACGGACTTCGGTTCTGGTGTTTTATAACCCGGAATCCCGCCGAATCGAGCGTATTCAGAAGAAATCCGCATACCGGATTTCGCCGCGGAATGCGGAACAGGTTTTTGCCCTGCACGCCATCACGCACCCGCAAATCAAGCTGGTTACGCTGCAAGGCGGGGCGGGCACCGGAAAAACATTGCTGGCGCTTGCCGGCGCGCTGGATCAGAAACGGCATTTCAAGCAAATCTATCTGGCGCGTCCGATTGTGCCGCTGAGCAACAAGGATATCGGCTATTTGCCCGGTGACGTCATCTCCAAACTCAATCCCTACATGGAGCCGCTCTGGGATAACCTGAAATTCATCAAAAGCCAGTTCAGCGAAAGAGACAAGGAATTCAAGCAAATCACGGAAGCCGTCGAACAGGAAAAGCTCACCATCACACCGCTGGCTTACATTCGCGGCAGGAGTATCTCGAACGTGTGTTTTATCATCGACGAAGCGCAGAATCTGACACCGCATGAAGTCAAAACCATTATCACGCGCGCCGGCGAAAACACCAAAATCATCTTTACCGGGGATATTTACCAGATCGACACCCCTTATCTGGATTCACAAAGCAACGGCCTGTCGTATCTCATCGATAAAATCAAACATCACGAGATTTTTGCGCATGTCCGGCTGGAAAAAGGGGAGCGGTCGCATCTCGCTAATCTGGCGAATGAATTGCTTTAACAGGTTGCTTAAACACTGTCTTTGGCGTTCGTGGTTTCTTTTGCGGGCTGCGGGCGGTTAACCAGTTGCTGGTAGCGCTCGAACAGAAAGGCGACGCGTTCCGCCTCCGATACGAACGATTTCTTGCCATACGCGGCGTCCACCGCTTTGTCCAGTTTGCGGTATGCAGCGACGAGTTCCGGCGGCATGGTTACCGGGTGGTACAAATCGGCCAGCGTTGAATCGGGAAACTTCGCACGCGTATCCAGAATGCCTTGCGCGATGGTTTCAATGGCTTCCCGTTGTTTTTCGGAGACTGCCGGACACGGGAAGTTGTTGTAGACGATGGTATTTGGAATAGCAGTGCAGGCTGGATTAGCGTCAGCGTAATCCGGCATAGTGACAAACCCAACCACAAAAGCCGGATTACATGTAGCTCAAATTCGGTCTACTGCCTCAAACCTGTGTTCGAGGAGCTTGCGCTCCTCAGATGATTAATTGTCAGGCGTTCAGCTCAATACGCTGACATCGTCCCAACTGATTTGGTCGGATGCGACGCCGATCAGGGTAATGGAAACGTTCGAGCCAAAATCGACGATAAAGTTACTGTCATCCTGACGGATGCCGCTGACAAAACTGGCCAGATGTTCACGCGATGTCAAACCCAGGCCGGTATCGAATACCAGTACATCGTCATCCAGCGATTTGAAGTCGGCAATGCGCAGATGCGCGGCTTCACGAATCACGAAATCATCGGCGCCTCGTCCGCCACGGCAATCTTCGCCAGCGCGAACAGCGATAAAATCATCGTCATCCGTGGGTGAGTAGCGCAATTCGCCCGAAAATTTAGGCGCGACCCCGCCACTTCCCGGAGAAATCACCCATTGCTCGGAGATCCGGAAATATACTCCGTCGCCGTCGGTATCCGCGTAACGGGTGATTTCCGTGCCGAATGGTTCAATTTCGGTGCGCACGACATCGCCGTTGGCCTCCACGACGTAGGATTCGCCGCCGTCATCGTCCAGCGATTTAAGTTCCCATTGGCCATCATCCAGTTCGTACGCGGCGGTTACTTGACCATTCGCGACGTCGAATTTGAAGGCTTTGTTACTGCGATTAAAATTACCCGAAGGACTCAAGGATTCGGCAATGCGGAAGTACACGCCATCACCATCGGTATCGGCGTAGCGGGTGATTTCCGTTCCATACGGTTCAATTTCAGTGCGCAAAACATCACCGTTGGCCGCCACGGCGTAGGATTCGCCGCCATCGTCGTCGAGCGGCTCAAGCTCCCATACACCGTCGTCCAGTTCATACGCAGCAGTCACTTGTCCATTCACAATGTCAAATTTATAGGCATCAGAACTCATTTTCGTCCCCTTAATAAATACTCAATTTCAAAAGGGGTATTTTAACCGATTCATCAAAATCAGCGGGGCAATTTGCAGATTCATTAAAAAATCAATCCCATTGCGTATGTTCCAAAAACTGCGTTTTTTCACTGAAATTTGCAACCAGGTTGACTCAACAGAATCCGTTAGTTTATCTGCATTCTTAGCTTACATCGTACTTCTGGACTATGGTGGGTTGATGCCAATCAAGGAACAATGCGCGCCTCAAGCTCATAAAGACTTGGAAAAAAGCACTGCATTTGAATTTTTATAACAAGGGAGATGGTTTATGCACAATAAAATTATTACAAAATCTCATGTGCTGTCCGCGGCACTGATTATGCTGCTGGCAGCGCCGGTCTTCGCCAAGGATGATCATTCCAAAAAAGGCCATCACGGCAATCACCTGCCCAATATGTTCAGTTCGGAAAATGAACACGGCAGAGATGCGACTTTCAGCACCGCAGGGTTTATTGATCTCGATAATCCATTTTTTAAAAGTCTGGGTACCAATGGCCGCAGTTGCGCCTCTTGTCATATTCCTTCCCAGGGTTGGACTATCACGCCTGCCGGTGTACAGAAAATTTTTGACGAAACCGATGGTCTTGATCCGCTTTTTCGTCTGGTCGATGGCGCCAATTCACCCATCGCCGATGTGACTACGCTGGAGAAACGCCGTACTGCTTACAGCATGCTGCTGGAAAAAGGTAATATCCGTGTGGGAATCGGTATTCCTGCCGACGCGGAGTTTGAATTGACAAATGCTGACGATCCTTATGGTTACGCGAACGAAAATGAATTGTCCCTGTTCCGCCGTCCCATGCCGACGACCAATCTTAAATTTATCAGTGCTGTCATGTGGGAAGGCCGTGAAACGACACTGATGCCCAATTCCGGTGACTGCCTGTATGGCACGGACACCTGTTTTTCTCCTGTAGCTTTTGATCTTGGGACGCAGGCGAATCATGCGACGCTGGGTCACGCCGAAGCATTGCTGGATTTAACCGATGAAGAGCGCGAGGCAATTGTGGCATTTGAGCTCGGGTTATTTACCGCGCAAATTCATGATAACGATGCAGGTAATCTGTCCGCTGAAAAGGCGCTTGGCGGGCCTAAAGCACTCAAGAAACAGTATTACTACTTCGGTATTAACGACACGCTGGTGGGTGATTACCAAACGGGTGAACCGTTTAATCCCGCTGTGATGTCGCTTTATGACAGCTGGGATCGCATTAAACCGAACAAATCATCCAACAATACCAAGAATGCCCGTGCTGCCATTGCACGCGGCCAGGCGCTGTTCAATACAAAACCGATTATGATCAGCGGTGTAAAAGGCATTAACGATGACTTGAATATCAACGTGCTTCCCGGTACCTGCACAACCTGCCATAACACGCCGAATTCCGGCAATCATTCAACGCCTATGCCGCTGGATATCGGCATTTCGGATGAATCGCGCCGCACGCCGGATATGCCGTTGTACACGTTAAAAAACAAGGCAACGAACGAAATCATCAAAACCACCGATCCGGGACGCGCCCTGATTACCGGCAAATGGAAGGATATCGGCCGCTTCAAAGGACCGGTTTTGCGCTCGGTTGCTTCGCGCCCGCCGTATTTTCATGATGGTTCCGCCGCTGATTTACCTGCGGTCGTGGAGTTTTACAACAACCGTTTTAACATCGGCCTGACAGAAGCTGAAAAAGCCGACCTCGTCGCATTCCTGGCGGCGTTGTAAAGGACGGACTTTTGTAGCAGTGGAAGAAAAACAGCGTATCTGAAAATGGTTTTCAGATACGCTGTCGGATGAACCGGGAGGTTGAATTCCCGGCCTCAGCAGAGCTTTACAGTGCCGCTCAGACTTAATTAAGGTTGCGGATGAACCGCAGCTTTCTGGCCTGCGGTCAGCACATTAACCCAGCCTTGCGTTTCCGCCGAACCGGCGGCTATGTTTTGCACCCAGCCGTTGTACACGTTGGGTACAGCCAGTATGCCTTGGCCGCCCATGCCGGCCATATCGGCAACTGTGTCGTCAATGGTGTCGCCAGCAATGAGACTGCCATTGTCAGCTAACAGAATATCGCCTGCAAAATTGGTGTTGGCCGGATTATCCAGATCCACATCCAGGACTATCAGCCGATTGGAGAACTTGCTGGTGACATAGGCATAGTAGCCGCCGCCTGCTTTAGCGCCGAAATTGACGCCGTGGCAACCGGGATCGCATGGCAACACGGCGACAACCGTGTCCGTGACGGTGTCAACTATCGTAATTGTGCCACCCGTGTTGGCGGTTACCATCACTCTTCCAGTTGGATCGACCGGTGTTTGAATCGGAAGAATACCGGAATCCAGCGCGCCTGCGCCGGTTATAGGATTATAAGGCGCGATCAGATTGATAAATGGCTTGCCGCCATTGGCCGCGACCGGAACCGGATTGCCGTTGAAGTCATAGACGCTGATCGAGTGATCCAGCAGGTTGGCGGCATAAATCTTGTCTTTTCCTACGCCGATGGCAATCGGGTGCGGGCCTTTGGGGAAGTTTCCGCCTGCTTGAGTCCGCGCCAGAATCTGCCCGGTATCGCCGTCATAAAAACCGGTGTCTGAGGTATTGATGTTCGGCGTGACCATCTTGCCATCCGGCGTGATCCAGTGACCATGCGGATTGGCCTGAACATGCCCGGCCGGCTGCGTTGGCGTGATTCGGTTGACTTCGGTCGAATTAACATCCTGAATGTAAGCAATGCCATTTTCGCCATTAATCGCAACGGTAATCACGTCTGTTCCAGGAATCGTCATGACATGCGAAGGCGAATCGCCGACCTTGATGTCACGAATCCATGAGCCATCTGCACGGTTGAGCAGCGTAAGTTTGTTATCAAACCATTGCGTTTGGAAAATGGTTTCCTGGGTCTTGTCAGTCCACATATTATGTGGATTGTTCATGTTGATTTGCGGCAGGGCAATCTTGCGTTTTACCGTCCAGTTTGCGGTATCGATCACAGTGATGGTGCCCGGTTTGGTTTTGCCGGCGGTTTTCTCAAACTGTGTATTGATCCAGACTTCGCCCACGCCAGGTTGAGCTGGAGGGTTACGCGGAACCAATACGCCGCCATTAATATTCAATGCGCTTAAAACAAGGCCGTCAACACCCGTGATATTAACCGGTAATGCTGGGAAGGTAACTGTCCACTGCTCTCCGTATCTTTGCCAGTTATCCTTTGCCGTGGCGACAAAAAACGTTCTTAGTAACCGAATGGCCAGATCGCTGTTGGTCGGCAGGTTAGTGAGTCCGGTCACCAGATCGATCGTCCTGTTCTGACTTGCATCACCTAGATCAAGACCTGTTGGAACACCGCTTATGCCCGTGGTTTGATCGCTATCTACAATCACTGCGCCAAACATATACGGATGGATTTTACAGGTGAATACATACAGTCCCGGTGTGTCCAGCTTCAGGATTGCACCGCCTTTATAGGCTTTTTCCTGATCAAATGGCATATGATGCGCGCCGGTCGGCCACAGTAAAGAAGTGATGGTATGCACGCCATTCGTGTCGGACATGACAAAGTTGACACTGCTGCCCGGGCCGATGACTTCCAGTGATCGGGTTTTGATGTCCAGTCCCAGATTTACAATAGCATCGCCGCGCGTGTTTCGGAACCAGCTGCCGGGTTCATCCGAAACTTCAAACGTCACCAGGCCGGGGACATCTTCAGTGCCCAGCAGAATTCTTCCATAGGGTGAAGCGCCTACGGTGGCTGAACCGTCACCACCCGCTGAAACCACTCTGAAACTGCCGTGCATGCCGGCTTCCATATGTGAAATCAGGTGGCAGTGAAATTGCCAGTCGCCCGCACCGACGCCGGAACCTGACTTGATCGTAAAGCTGTGCGTATCGGCGCCGTCGGCGAGCAGTTTGGTGTCGATGATTTCATCCGTGCCTTCTTTCAGCCAGCGGTGCGCATGCAGGTGGAAAGTATGCGCCGGCCCGACTGACAGGATGTGAAATCTGACAATTTCGTCTTGCACGGCGGCCGGTGTCGGATTGGCCCAAAGCGGTATCTGGGTGCCGTCCGAAGTAATTTCAGTTCCCCAGAATGTTGAGCCGACCATAAACAACACGTACTGCTTGTCCAGGTCATTCTGATTGACAGTGATCAGCGCGCCATTGTCGTCGACATAGCGATCAACCGTACCGGTTGCCTTGTTGACAACAATAGCACCGAATAACCCGAGCTGTTCCTTGCCATTGTTGCCGTGATAAACATAGGTGCCGGCTTTTTTGGCAGTGAATTTATAGTTTTTGGATTTTCCCGGCTGTGCTTTGGCTGAGCTGGGCTGTGGCTGGCCGGGTATCTTGAAGCCAACGGGAACAGCGGTGTTATTGACGAGTGTTACGTTAACGGTGTCGCCTTCAGTCACAAACAAGGTTGGCCCGGGAATCACGGCTTTTGCGCCATCGGCTTGTTTGTAAGCCAATTGACCGTTGGGCAGGAGTTCGGCGGTTAGCGCGATATTGTGAACTGCCGCGAGCAGGGCAGGTGAAGCCAGCAGCATGGCCGCAAGCAACAGCAACCCCAATACGATGGTGGCTGGATTTTTTGAATGCTCTGTTTTCATATTCATTGTATTTTTCCTATAATCTTTTTGTATATCCGTCGGTTTATTCAACATTGAATTCACCTCGCATACCCATCAGATTATTGGTAAAGTTTTTGTCCCTGTATTTTGCGCTATGGTTTGCATTCACTTCGAAAACATGCTTCTCGAGCGGGCCGATAGCCGTCCGGTTAATCAGGTTGGTCGTGCCGGGATCAGCCCAACGGTAACCATCTAGCGTAAATTCGTGAATGTCGGTGCCCAGTGAAATCAAATGAAATCTGACATTGTCGCCTCGTGCGGCTGAAAGGCTTGGATTGACGCCATGTTTGGTTTGCGCTTTACTGGTGCCGTCAATTTCCATACCCCAAAATGCGTCATCCGTGACATACAATAAGTATTCCTTGTCGTATTGCGGCGCGCTAGCCGGATTAACAATGATTGCGCCAAAGAGGCCTTTTTGCTCGGCGCCGTTGTGTGTTATGTAGTTGTGGTCATGATAGGCCCAGGTACCGGCAGTACCAGGCGCAACATTCCAAGTATAGGGATAAACGAGCACATCGCCGTCATCCGGGCCCACACCGGCGCCCTCATCGGCGACCCGGTTGATGACTTTAAGCGTGCCATCGCTATCTATCTGGTAGTGCACGCCATGCACATGGATGCTCACCTGACTGCTGATGCCGACATGCGGCGGGTTGTCGTGAGCGCCGGGTATGTCGTTTTCTATAGTCAGATGCGCGATATCGCCTTCGGTCAGAAAAATCGTTGGCCCGGGAATGGTTGCCGCACTGCTGTATCGTGACGTAATGTCCACGCCATCGACTTTATGCTCGACCATTTTATAGGCCAGCAGTTTATTGCCAAGCCCATCATCGTGAGCGGTTTCTTCAGCTGTCAGCGTAATGAGGTGTTCAGCCGCCATGCAAGGGCCAAACAATGCAAACGACAACGCAAAAACATATGCGGAGCGGGCTACCAGTCCGTACGACAAACGCGAACGCCTGGACTGTCCAGGCGTTGCTATTTCCTGCGTGCGATCGGTGCGCGCAGAAGGTGCTATACCATATTTCATTTTTCCTCCCATGGAATTAATGACAGTGCTTGGATAAAACACATACATAAATTGTCAAAAAAAAATTTATGTTCCGTAAACCGCAAGCAAGATTTGTGCCAGATAAATGATCAGGTCAGTATTGCGTTGCGCAAAAGAGAAATTCTTCTGATTGATGCAATGCATTACGATGAAAAATTTTGCTTGATGCTGACTCGGTGTAAAAGTGTTAAAAATTTCGACAACTGTCTGAGTGTGTAGCTTTGTTAAATTACTGTTTCAGTAAAAAAATAATAGAAATAAGGCAAGTGTAAGAATTCTTTACATTTTTGTGACTGTAACTATTGAAGATAGTTACACAGGAAAACTCTATGGCGTAATTCTTTCGCAACAAATTGATAGCTAGAGAAATAATTGAATCAGCCTGCTGGGGTTTGGAGAATATGGCATCGGGAGGGTGTGTAAAATTAACCGACAAATATCTTTGATGCTGTTGTGTTTGAATCAGTGTTTTCAATCTGGCGCTTCCAGGCTTGATTATTTGTGCCGATCGCAGCGTATAATGCAAAGCCTGCTTTGCTTGCATCCTGGATATTGTTAACTTCTAAATTGCATCTTTGATGGATTCCATTGATCTTAAAAACCCGACGCTATACATCAATCGCGAACTGAGTCTGCTCGAATTCAACCGGCGTGTCATCGAGCAGGCCAAGGACGAAGGATTGCCGCTCCTGGAACGGCTGAAGTTCCTGTGCATCGCCAGCACCAATCTGGATGAGTTTTTTGAAATCCGTGTGGCGGGATTAAAGCAGCAGATCAAATATGGCTCGGTGCAGACCGGCGCGGATAATCTGCTGCCGTCCGAGGTGCTGGCAAAGATCAGCGACGCGGCACACCAGCTTGTCAAGGAACAGTATGACGTGTGGAATGAAATGATCATCCCGGCGCTGACCAAAGACAAAATCAGGCTGCTGCGGCGTACGCAATGGAAACCGATGGTAAGCCGCTGGGTGCAGCGCTATTTCAACGCGGAAGTATTGCCGATCCTGAGCCCGATCGGGCTTGATCCGGCGCATCCGTTTCCACGGGTCTTGAACAAGAACCTGTATTTCATTATTTCACTGGAAGGCAAAGATGCTTTCGGGCGCGATTCGGGACTGGCGATCGTGCAGGCGCCGCGATCATTGCCCCGTGTTGTCCAGATGCCCGCCAATCACAGCGGCGGCAGTCATGATTTTGTGTTGTTGTCATCCATTATTCACGCACATGTGAAAGATCTGTTTCCGGGGATGAATGTGCTGGGCTGCTATCAATTCAAAGTCACGCGCGACAGCGATTTGCTGATAGACGACGAGGAGGTCGATGACCTGTTGCGCGCGCTTGAAGGTGAACTGCCTTCACGCCGATTCAGTAATGCGGTGCGGCTGGAAGTGGCCGACAATTGTCCGGACCATTTAAGCGATTTTCTGTTGCAGAAATTCGAACTGCAACCAAATGACCTGTATCGCGTATCCGGGCCGGTGAATCTGGGACGGCTGCTGGCTATCTGCGATCTGGTCGACCGGCCGGAATTGAAATTTGCCGGCTTTACATCCAATATCCCCAATCGCCTGCTGAAGAATGCCAATATTTTTGAAGCGCTGCACAACGGCGATATTCTGCTGCATCATCCCTTCCAGTCTTTTGCGCCGGTCATCGATTTTTTGCGGCAGGCGGCCAGCGATCCGAATGTTTTATCGATTAAACAGACGCTTTACCGCACCGGCGCCGATTCGGCGATCGTCGAGGCGCTGAAGGATGCCGCCCGCTCGGGCAAGGAGGTCACCGTGGTGATTGAACTGCGCGCACGGTTTGATGAGGAAGCCAATATCGAACTGGCGAACGAGTTGCAGAAGGTCGGCGCGCATGTGGTTTATGGCGTGGTGGGCTACAAGACGCATGCCAAGATGATTCTGGTTGTCCGGCGGGAAAACCGCACCTTGCGCCGCTACGTTCATCTGGGTACCGGCAACTACCATGCGCGCACCGCGCGTTTATATACCGACTATGGCTTGCTGACCTGCGATAAGGCCATTGGTGAAGATGTCAACCGGCTGTTTCTTCAATTGACGGGGCTGGGACGCGCGGGCAAGTTGAAAAAACTGCTGCAATCGCCTTTTACGCTGCACAAGGGCATACTGACTTATATCGAAGGTGAGATCAAGGCGGCCAATGAAGGCAGAAAGGCGTGGATTATCGCCAAAATGAACGCGCTGGTCGATCCGGAAATTATCATGGCGCTTTACCGGGCTTCGCAGGCTGGCGTAAAGATCGATCTGATTATTCGCGGCATCTGTTGTCTGCGCCCCGGCATCAAGGATGTATCCGAAAATATTCAGGTGCGCTCCATTGTCGGGCGTTTTCTGGAGCATACACGCGTGTATTACTTTCATAACGGTGGCGAGGAACTGGTTTTTTGCTCCAGCGCGGACTGGATGACGCGTAATCTGCACTATCGCGTCGAGGTCTGCTTTCCGATCGAAGAAAAGCGCACCAGCGATTCGGTGATTGCTTACGGCTTATTGAGTTATCTGGCGGATAATACGCAAGCCTGGGTGCTGCAAAGCGACGGCTCCTACAAGCGCGCCAAGGCAGGCGCACTGAAGCCGCGCTCGGCGCAGTTGCATATTCTGGAGCACTACTGTGATTTACCTCATTGAAATGTCAGCTTGAAACCGGCTGTTTGCAGATAGTCCTGTTCGGTTTGCAGATCAACCAGTGTGAGCGGATGGCTGCCAAGCCAGTCCGCGGGGAAGGATAGATGAATTTTATTCGTTTGCGCTTCAAGCCGGATTTCAGGCAGCGCACTATTTGAGCGGCTTCTGTGCAGAACGACAGCGAGCCGGAGCAAAATGCCGAGCCGGGTGATCGTTAATCTTGAAGCTTCCGGTATTGCGGTGAATTCGTCCAGCGGAAATTTTCTGCGGTGACAGCGTACCAGTTTGGCGAGTTTGTTTTGCTCCTGCCGGGAAAAACCGGCCAGATCCGAGTGCGTGACCAGATAATCGCCATGACGGTGGTATTGCGCATGCGCAATGGACAAGCCGATTTCATGAATCAATGCACCCCACTGGAGTAACTTTAAATCATCCTTTTCATTGAACCGCCATTCTGAGCAGGACTGACGAAAAAAACACGCCGCGGTTGTTTTGACCCGCTCAGCCTGCTCGGTATCGATGCCATACCGCTGACAGACATCGGCTATCGTTTTGTCGCGAATATCTTCATTGTGCATGCGGCCTATCAGGTCAAACAACAGGCCTTCGCGCAGCGCGCCGCTGGATACGTTCATCCTGTCGAGATTCAGTGCATCGAAAATGCCCAGCAATACGGCAACGCCGCTGGCGAATACCGGTTTCCGGTGTTCCGACAAACCTTCGAATGCGATAGCCTGACTATCGCCGATGGCGATCAGCGCATCAACCAGCATGGAAAGCGCGTTTGCGGTAATGCCGTTTTCGCACCAGCCCTGCGCCTGAACAACATCGCGAATAGCAGAGATGGTTCCCGATGCACCCAACACGACGTCCCATCCGGTTTTTTTGTAGATGGCTTCGATAGATTCCAGCTCCTGTCTGGCGAACAATACGGTTTTGCTGATTTTCTTGGCTTTAATTTTGCCGTCGTCAAAAAAACGCTGACTCATGTTGACGCAACCCATGTACAGACTGTCCCTGCTGAAAATGTCATAGCCGCGTCCAATGATCAGTTCGGTGCTGCCGCCACCGATGTCGATCACCAGCCGTTTGCTGGTTTCATCATAGTTGGTGTGCGCCACGCCCTGATAGATCAGCCGGGCTTCTTCCTGTCCGGCGATAATTTCTATCGGGTGGTTTAACGCAGTCTCGGCTCTTGACAGGAAGAAATCGCCATTGCGCGCCTGGCGCAGGGTATTGGTGCCGACAGCGCGGATATTGGTTGCCGGAATTTCGTTGATACGTTGGCCGAAGCGCTGCAGACAGGCGAGCGCCAATTGTATGGATTCCTCGGATAACTCATGCTGTTCATTGAGTCCGGAAGCAAGTCTGACCATTTCCTTGATCCGGTCAATGACTTGCAAGCGGCCGTCGGTATAATGCGCGACGATCATGTGAAAACTGTTGGAGCCTAAATCGATGGCTGCGTAGGGTTCATCAATTTGAGTTGTCATGGGCTATGGTGAAAAATAATGTGTTCAAAACACAGAGTTTTGCCAGCAAATAAATAGTATTTTACTGCAATCTCGCGGCAAAACGGCGAATGAAAGCTGATTGTACGGTATGATCATGCTATCAAGTTAAATTCTGCGATGCACAGTCATGCCTTTTTCGTATTTTGAACATGACGCCGACATGGGCGTGATCGGATGCGGTGAAACGATGGCGCAGGCATTTGAAGCCGTTGCACAGGCTGTTTTTGCCATTATGACCAACCTGGATGGCGTGCACTCCCGCGACGAAATCACGATTGAATTTGAAGAAGCCGACCCGGAATTTGCATTGGTGATCTGGATTAATTTGATTCTGGGCAAAGCGCGTGAATCGGGAATGGTCTTTAATGATTTTCAGCTGCGGCGGAATGGATCACAATGGCGCGCCCGGATAAAGGGGGAAAAATGGCATGATGCCCTGGAGCGCGGCACAGAGGTGAAGGGCGCGACTTTCACCATGTTGTCGGTCAGGCAGGAGAAAGGAATCTGGGTCGCGCAGTGTGTGGTGGATGTGTGATATGAAACTGGAACGACTGAAGCAATTGCAATCGTATCTCTGGACACTACCCGGCGCTTCAATAGAGCGCCGCGCGGAAGTGTTACTCTACGGCACGGCGGGGTTGCTGAAAACGATGGACGACAAGGTGCTCGAGCAGATCGCCAATGTCGCGCGCCTGCCCGGACTGGTGGGCGCCGCGATGACGATGCCGGATGCGCACTGGGGTTATGGTTTTCCGATTGGCGGCGTGGCGGCTTTCGATGCCGAACAAGGTGGCGTGATTTCGGCGGGCGGTGTCGGCTTTGATATTTCCTGCGGTATACGTTGCCTGCGCAGCAATATGCGGGTGGAGGAAGCCGCGCCACATTTTGCGGCGCTTGCGGATGCCCTGTACAAAGCCATTCCGGCGGGTGTCGGCGAGGAAGGGCATATTAAAATGAATCATCCGCAACTGGATCAGGTGTTGCGTGGCGGCGCGCAGTGGGCGGTCAGACAGGGATATGGCTCAGCCGCCGATCTTGAATATGTTGAAGAGCAAGGCTGCGTCGCCGGCGCTGT
>JADZAR010000182.1 GCA_020852475.1 Nitrosomonas sp. | reverse complement strand
CTGGATTCGACAAAACTGACCAACGGCACCCATACATTGACCGCACATGCATTCGACGCTGCTGGCAATAAAGGTGTTTCCGCCAGTGTATCGATCGCTGTCAGCAATACCGCGACCGATACGCAAGCGCCTGTGATCAGTATTGCTTCGCCTGCTGCAAGCAGCACCGTATCCGGCAATGTTTCGGTCAGCTTCAGCTACTCTGACAATGTCGCCGTAACCACGATTGATTTCTATGTTAATGGTCAGCTGCACGGCAGAAGCACACAAGCGCCGTTCATCTTGACGCTGGATACGAAAAAACTGATCAACGGCACCCATACATTGACCGCACATGCATTCGACGCTGCAGGCAACAAAGGTGTTTCAAGCAACGTAACAATCAATGTAGATAATGCATCGGGGAAAGATACTGAAGCACCGTCGGTTAACATTATCTCGCCTGTCACTGGTCAGGTTGTATCGGGTCAGATTCAGATTGCCGTCGATGCTTCTGATAATGTTGGCGTATCGTATGTCGACTTTCACATTAATGGTAATTTGGCTGCACGGGACAGAAGTGCGCCATATCAATTCTCATTAAATGGGAAATTTATGATGAAAGGTAATCACGTACTAACAGCTCGAGCATACGATGCCGCCGGAAATCAAGGTGTTTCACCAAATGTCACGATAACAGTCAAATAATCGAAAAATGGTTTCAGAAACACAGATTATTGGAGTGTAGTGTTTGTAAATTCTTTCAATCACAGCAAAGATAGTGCACGCAAATGAGTGAAATATTGCTAATAACGTGCACTATCAATCGTATCATCATAAACCTGAATTAGAGACTAACAATCAGCATAGCGGATTAAGTCTGGCTAGCACCGACAATCAGCTTACCTCCTGGCCCCCGGTGTCATCATACCGACATTGAGAAAGCACTTAGTGATTCTCAGATCACGACAAGTTTTTAATCGGTGCTCCAGACATTTTATCAACCCACTTCAACTAACATTGTCAAACAAGTCTTTTACGCATTTATAGCAATCAGAAATAACGATAATTGTTATCATTTACATACCGATGCTCTTAGCTTATACTCATGTTTCTCAGTAATGTTTACCGCACCAACCAGCGCACAGAAATGTACGTAGCCGGATGGTTGGAATACTTTTGTTAAAACACTGTTTTTATCGTACCGATCAGCACATCAACATGTTTAGATGTGCTGGTTTTTTAGTCCGAATGACTACAGAGTTTAAGCATTGTTGATGCACCGGATGCAGCATGATAATGTAATACATCATTCTTTACGCAGATGATAGGAAAGAATTATGTCTTGGCATTTTAATCAGTGGCGGCGCAATCATATTCTTCGGCATGAGATCGTCCCGGAAGTTATGTGGCAGAAACTCATGCACTTGCCATGTCTAAAAGGTTTAAGTTTTGAAGATGCGCGACGGTTACATGAGCTTGTTCTGTTGTTTCTGCATACCAAGGTCATCAATGGCACACATGATCTGGAAATCACTGATGAAATACGTGTTACGATTGCAATTCAGGCTTGCATTCTGATTCTGAATCTCGATCTGGAATATTACGATAACTGGATTGAAATTATTGTCTACCCCGATAAATTTATTCTGGATTACGATTATGAAGATGATATCGGGGTCGTACATCATGCGCATAGCATCGTATCCGGCGAAGCTTGGCATAATGGCCCGGTTATTCTCTCCTGGCGAGATATCGCTCATTCCGCCGCCGTACCATCCGCTCATGCACGTAATGTCATCATCCATGAGTTTGCGCATACTCTGGACATGCTGCATGAAGGCGCTAACGGATGTCCGCCGCTGCATGTCAATATGAGCGCACTGGTCTGGCGCGATGTATTCAGCCAGCACTACACCATTTTCTGCCAACAGGTCGCATCAGGACAGGAAACAGTTATTGATCCTTATGCGGCAGAAAGTCCGGCGGAATTTTTTGCCGTGCTGAGCGAGGTATTTTTTGATACGCCATTGATACTCCGGCAGTATTTTTCAGCAATCTACAAACAGCTTGCTCTGTTTTACCGGCAGGACCCGGCTAAACGCTGGATGATGAACACCTGAATTGCGCGTGACAAGTCCACTATCCGGGTGTTTAAAAACCACCTGTATTGCCAGCGTGGCGTTAAAAACAGACTCGAAACGTTCAATTATCACGTATATAAATTCTGCTTTCCCGCCTGCTTTTACCAAGTAATCAGCTGTCTCGGTTACATTTCTGAACACTTTCTAGATGCGCGTAATCCGGGCTACCTCCTTTATCCGCCTCAAATTCCGTATCACCTGAGCCAAGTGATAGCGGTTTCTGACCTGCAAAACAAAACTCATAGCGGTATAGTCTTTTTCGCTCTCCATGTCGACATCGTCGATATTCGATTCTGTTTTGGCAATAGCCGCGGCTATCCTTGCGAGTACGCCATGGCGATTCACCGCGACAATTCTTAATTTGACTTCAAAAGTCCTGGTGATATCCTTTCCCCACGCAACATCCAGATAGTTCTCCGCATTTTTTTTATTCTGTGCGATGATCGGGCAATTATTCATATGTATCACAAGCCCTTGTTCTTTTTTGATCAGACCGAGAATAATGTCTCCGGGTATGGGATGACAACATTTGGCGAACTGCACGGTCAAGCCTTCGGTACCCAATATCGTAATCGGTTCGCTGGAGACATGTTTGCTTTCCTCCGATTCACGCGGAGAAGCCAGCCGTTTCGCAATCACCGCAGGTAACTGTTTACCAAGCGCCATATCGGCCAGCAGCGCTTTTCTGGACTTGGCGCCAATATCACGCACCAGTTTTTCCCATTGCGCCTCACTGATCAGCGACGATTCAATATTCAGCGCAGCAAGCGCCTGATTCAGCATGCGCTCACCCAGCTCAACCGATTCTTCATACTGAATTGTTCTGAGAAAATGCCGGATATGCGAGCGGGCACGGCCCGTCGTCACATAGCCTAACCAGGATGGATTAGGTTTGGCATAAGGCGCCGTGATAATCTCCACGCGATCGCCATTTTTGAGTTCACTGCGCAGCGGTGCGTTTTCGCCGTTAATTTTAACAGCAACGCAGCAATTACCGATATCGGAATGAATTGCATAGGCGAAATCAACGGCGGTCGATCCTCTTGGCAACGTCATGATTCTGCCTTGCGGTGTGAACACGTAAACATCGCCCGGAAACAAATCAACTTTCAGATGCTCGAGGAATTCCAGGGAATCGCTGGTATCGCTCAACATTTCCAGCAGGCTTTGCAGCCACTGACTGGTTTTCATATGCAGGTCATTCAGATTGGCGTCACTGCTCTTATAGATCCAGTGCGACGCAACACCATCTTCCGCGATACGATGCATTTCCTGGGTACGGATCTGAATTTCAATCGGTATATTGAAAGGTCCGAGCAATGTGCTATGCAGCGATTGATAACCGTTTTCCTTCGGAATGGCAATATAGTCCTTGAATTTACCCGGTATCGGCTTGTATAGCGCATGCAAAGCACCAAGCGCGACGTAGCAGGAAGGTATATCGTTTACGATAACACGGAATCCATAAATATCAAGCACCTCCGAAAATGACAGTTGCTTCTCGACCATTTTCCTATAAATACTATAAATATGCTTCTCGCGCCCGCTGACCTGAAAATCAAGTCCTGCCTCTTTCAGTTTATTGGTAATCGCATCCTGGATTTTCCCGACAACCTCGCGGCGATTCCCGCGCGCTGCTTTTGTTGCTTTGATCAGAACACGATAGCGCAATGGATAGGAATACCGGAAACCGAGTTCTTGCAATTCCTGATAGATATTATTCAATCCCAGGCGCAATGCAATAGGCGCATAAATTTCCAGCGTTTCACGTGAAATTCTCCGCTGCTTCTCCGCCGGCATGGCTTCGAGTGTTTGCATGTTATGCAGTCGATCAGCCAGCTTTATCAGAATAACACGCACATCCCGCGCCATGGCCAACAGCATCTTGCGGAAATTCTCAGCCTGCGCATCTTCCTGGGTCTGAAATTGGATTTTATCCAGCTTGGAAACACCATCCACAAGTTCCGCCACGGGATTACCAAAGCGTTCACTGATCTCCTCTTTGGAAATATGCGTATCTTCCACCACATCATGCAGCAGTGCAGCAGTCAGTGTCGGCGCATCGAGATGCAGCCCGCCCAGTATCCGGGCAACCGCCAGCGGATGAGAAATATAGGGCTCCCCGGATTTTCTGAACTGTCCTGAGTGGGCGCCCTGGCCGAAAGAATACGCAACCTTCAGTTGCGCTACATCTTCCGGCCGGAGGTACTGCGCCACTTCGGAAAACAGCAGTTCAGCTTCTGACATTGATGCGTATTAACCGGATGAACGGATCAAACAGCCAAGACAAAAAAGAAAGCCGCTGAAGAGAAATTACAGGGATTTGGGATTTAAAATATCGATACCGACCTTGCCCAGAGCAAGTTCGCGCAGCGCGATAACAGTAGGTTTGTCACGCGTGGAATCAATCATCGGCGTAGCGCCCATTGCCAGCTGTCTGGCACGGACTGTGGCAGCCAGCGTCATATCAAAACGATTAGGGATTCTCATTAAGCAATCATCAACAGTTATACGTGCCATATCACTTGTCTTTCAATTATAAAAAATCGTACCGCGGATTAAAAAGATGTCAGCTGAGAAATCAATACCTGATTCTTCTGCAATTGCAGCTGCCTCGCCCGTTTAAGGCGCTCTGCCCTGACGACGCATATCAGATCATGGATTGCATCTTCAAGAATGCTGTTAATAATAACATAGTCAAATTCATTTATATGACTGACTTCCTCACGCACAGCTTTTAAACGGCGTCGAATGACATCAGCTGTATCTTTGTTTCGCGCAAGCAATCTCTCCTCCAATGCACTTGCGGACGGTGGCAAAACAAAAATCCCGACGGATTGCGGAAAAAATTTGCGCACCTGCGCAGCACCCTGGCAATCAATCTCCAGAACAATATCCTGACCGGATTGCATTGTCTCGCTGATCCAGCGTTGTGAAGTACCGTACCAATTGCCATACACTTCCGCGCTTTCCAGAAAATCTCCACTGATCTGCATCTTTTCAAAGCGCTCACGGCTGACAAAATGATAGTCGCGGCCCTCTTCCTCGCCTTCACGCGGCGGTCTGGATGTATAGGAAATCGATAAGCGCAGCTCCGGATCGTTCTCGAGCAAAGCACTGACCAAGCTGGTCTTGCCTGTTCCCGAAGGCGCAGTAATGATAAACAAACAACCGGTGCACATAGCCATTTCAGTTTTAACTGTCAAAATTTATAACCGGATATTCCTACTAAAATCTGCCGCGCTTTTCAAGATAGTGCTGATGATATGCCTCAGCGGGATAAAACCGTTCAGCCGGTGAAATCTCGGTCACGATGGCCGATCGCCAGCGTCCGCTGCCTTGCTGTTTATCTCGCGACACAAGGGCGGTTGCCAGCTGCTGGGGTGTAAAACAGTAAATCACAGAGCGATACTGCGACCCAATATCCGGCCCTTGTCTGTCTTTGGTTGTAGGATCGTGGCAATGCCAGAATGCATCAAGCAAATGATCAATTGACAGACAGGCTGTATCATATTCAACCAGTACCACTTCAGCATGACCAGTATCACCGTTGCAGACCATTTCATACGTCGGATTCTCGACATGGCCGCCTGAATAACCGCACGTGGTGTTCGCGACGCCACTGATACGGCTGAATGCCGACTGCACGCCCCAAAAACAACCCGCGCCAAAAATAATACTTTCCACTGGCATCTATGCAATTATGTCATGCTGTGAATAAAATCCGGCATCATGTTTGTCCGACAAAGATTACTGCCGCGCTTTCCGCGCCATTTCAATGACCTTCTCGAGCGCAGTCACTACATCCTGTGGTGCACCGCCCGGTTTCCCTGAAACCAGGTATTTGCCCTCGACCACTAATATGGGCACCCCGCTTAACTGATACTGCTGCATCATTTGCTTTGATCGAGCAACTTGATTTTGCATGGTAAATGAATGGTAAATTTTTACAAACTTGTCCTTATCCACGCCTTGTCTTTCTATCCACCCGAATAATGTCGCCTCATCGTTTAAATTAATCTTGTCACGATGAATTGCATCGTAGATTTTATCGTGCAAATCGTCCATGCCGCCCATTGTTTCCAACGTGTAATAGATTTTTGCGCCGGGTTCCCAGTTGCCTCTGAATATTGCCGGTACATATCGGAAATCAACATCATCCGGTTTGTTTTTCAACCAGCCCTTCAATGGCAGATGGAGATTGTTGCAGTGCGGACAACCATACCAAAAAAACTCGATGACTTCGATCTGCGCATTATTTCGGGTCGGCTGAGGATTCGCAAGCACCTTATAATCCTGACCCTCAACAGGCGCGGCGTAAACAACACATGCCATGCCATACACGCCCGCCATCAGCAGAAATGACAAAGCAGCGGTAAATTTTTTCAGCTGTTTCATGATACCTCCATTCTATACTTCGTTAAACCGTAACCGGCTGATATTCATCGCGTCTTGATCAATTGTGCATCGATACCATTTTCTCTCAAAGTGACATGTACATTATCTACCTGCGTCTTCTGCATAAACGGACCTACGCGCACGCGGTACCAGACGCCTCTATCAGCCAGATCAACCGACTGCACGGAAGCAACCATGCCCAGGAATGCCAGTCTCGCCTTAAGATTATCAGCTTCAGCATGACTTCGAAATGAGCCGACCTGGAGATAGTAATTTTCCACAGCCACAGGATTGCCCGGCCTGCTTTGCGGCGCGGTGGATGGCGATGGCGATATCATCAATTGTGGCTCTGACTGAGGTTGTATTTGCGGCATAGTTTGTCGCGGAATTTCAGGTTGCGGTTGCAATTTTGCAACCTCCTGAGGCTTCTCGACAGGTTGAGGTTTTTCGATGGATTGGGGTTTTTCGATCTGTTGCGGCGCTTCATAATCTATGATATCTGTGCCTTCGCTGGATAAAATATCATAAAAATCAAACCGCGTTCTGGGTTCCGCCGCGGTAACGGTTGCATCTTCATTTTCAGACTTACTATCTGTTTCTCCAGTTTTGGAATCCGCTTTTTCAGCAACCTTTGCCTTTTCACTCGCTGTATCATGTGCAACAACCTGCTGCTCATCGACAAAAGGACTTGGTGCATTTTCCAGGTAAAACCATATACCAATGGCGCTAACAATACCTAGCGTGAAGCCAATAAAAATTCCCAACATCAGGCTGCCCTTGCTGTCCGCTGATGCTGAAGACTGGCGGGACTTATAATCGCGGCTCATGAATATCCTGTTTTAACGTCTAAATTTACATTTTATCCGGTGCATTGACACCCAATAATTCTAATCCACTTCTCAATACATGCCTGATCGATGCCACCAGTGCAAGTCGCGCTTCCATGACCGGAATTTCCTGTACCAGAAAATGCGTTGAATTATAATAGCTGTGAAATTCACTGGCCAGCTCGCGCAGGTAAAACGCGATTACATGGGGCGACAACTCCTGCGCCGCCGCCTCAACAGTATCTGGAAAATCAATCAGGCACTGAAGCAAAGCCAGCTCATTCGGACTGGTTAACAAAGCGGTGTCGGCGTCAGCCAGCATCGTGACATCACCACTCCACTGCGTTAACACACTACAGATTCGCGCGTGCGCATATTGCACATAATACACCGGATTTTCATTGCTTTGCGATTTAGCCAGATCCAGATCGAAATCAAGGTGCTGGTCGCTTTTACGCATCACATAAAAAAAACGTGCGGCAGCATTGCCGACTTCATTACGCAATTCGCGCAGCGTCACAAATTCGCCCGAACGAGTGGACATCGGTGCTTTGATGCCATCACGGTACAATACCGCAAACTGGACGAGCGCAATCTTCAGTTTGTCCGGATCCTGTTCCAACGCCTGCAAAGCGCCCTTGATACGGGGAATGTAGCCGTGATGATCCGCGCCCCAGACATTAATCACCTTGTCAAAACCACGCTCGAATTTATTCAGGTGGTAGGCAATATCCGAAGCAAAGTAAGTATAGTGACCGTTTTCTCGTTGCACGACCCGGTCTTTTTCATCGCCAAATTCCGTCGAGCGGAACCATAGCGCGCCATCCTGCCGGTAAAGATGCTTTTTCTCGTCGAGCAACCGGACAGCTCTGGCAACCAGTCCGTTATCGAACAGTGACTGTTCGGAAAACCAGGTATCAAATTCGACACCGAATTCCATCAAGTCGTTACGGCAATCGCCAAGCTGTTCGGTCAGCACAAAGTTATGTATATACGCATAATCCTGGCCCAGAATTTTTTTCGCATTGACGATCATCCGGTCGAGCTGCTCATCCGTACTGATCGCCGCTTCATACGCTGTTTCCGGCAAGCCGTCCAGAAGCACACCAGGCTGATGCACATAGCGGTCGCCATGCGCTTCATAGATCAGCTTGGCCATATCCTTGACATAGTCCCCTTGATACGCGTTTTCCGGAAAAGGAATGAAAACCTGATTCAGCGCCAGATACCGCAGCCACGCCGACAGCGCCAGAATATCCATCTGCCGTCCGGCATCGTTGACGTAAAACTCGCGCGTCACTGAAAACCCGGCTTTTGACAGGACATTCGCCAGGCTTGCGCCAAAAGCCGCGCCACGGCCATGCCCGACATGCAGCGGCCCGGTTGGATTCGCCGAGACGAATTCGACTTGAATTTTTTCGCCGTTACCGAAACTGCTGGCGCCATAACTGTCACCCGATTGCAGAATATGCTTCAAGTAGATACGTTTGGCGTCATTCCTGATGAAGAAATTGATGAATCCCGCACCGGCGATTTCAATTCTTTCCACATAAACCGATTCCGGCATTGCGTCAATCAGCATCGCGGCGACTTCTCGCGGACTTTTATGCAGCGCTTTGGCCAGTTGCATGGCGAGATTGCAGGAATAATCGCCATGACTGGCCTGTTTTGTACGGGATATTTCTATATTCAGCGCATCCTCAATGCGCAGCGCCAGCGCGGCCTGCTGCATGAGCTGTGACAAATGCACCCGAAAACCGGGCAGTTCTGATAATTTCGTCATGACAACGGATTGTATACCTTTCTAATTTTAGGATTATGCGAAATGTAGTGTTTGCCGGCATGTTTCATCGTAATCCGGTCAAATCCTACTGGATATTGCGTATGACATCAGCCATGAAAGCTGCCGGTGTTTTAAAAATCTCCAGCGATGCTTTTTATTATAAACCACTTGGCTGCAATCATTTTCCACCTTGCTGCCGCTGCCGGTATGTTTCAAACAGGCAGATCCCTGCGCTGACCGAAACATTAAGACTTTCCACGCTGCCCTGCATGGGAATACGAACCAGCTGATCGCAGATTTCCCGGGTAAGCCGGCGCATGCCTTTTTCCTCTGACCCCAGAATCCAGGCCACCGAACCCTCGACACGAAAGTTGCTGAGATCGTGCCCGGCATCGTCGGCTGTGCCAAAAATCCAGACATTCCGTTCTTTCAGTTCCCTCAGCGTGCGCGCCAGATTGGTGACAACAATATAAGGCACGGTATCCGCCGCGCCGCTGGCTACTTTATGAACGGCCGCCGTCAATCCTACCGCTCGGTCTTTTGGCGCAATCACGGCATGAACGCCAAAAGCGTCCGCCACCCGCAGACACGCGCCAAGATTGTGCGGATCCTGAATGCCATCGAGCACAAGCAGCAGTGCCGGCTCGTTTAAGGTGTCGAGCACATCGTCTACACTTACATAGGCATGCCGAACATCAATCATGGCAGCCACGCCCTGATGACGCCGGCTGCCGGCCATTCTGTCGAGCCGATCAGCATCGCAGGCAATCAAAGCCACTTTCCGCGACTCGGCGCTACTGATCAAACTGCGGATACGCTGATCGTCGCGCCCTTCATCAAAAAAAATTTCCTTAATGCTGTCGGGATTCTGGCGTATGCGACTCGTCACCGCATGAAAACCGAAAATCAGGCGTGTAGCGGACATATCAGAATACCTTTAAAAGCAAAAAATGGGCAAATTGCGACGTGAGCAAGTAATACTGACGCAGCTCGGCTTGATGGATCAGGAAACATTCTTCTGCGCAACAGAGTGTGTTGTAACAACATAAAGATATTGAGAGACTTCCATGAATCGTGTGTTATTGCCGCTCAATCCGACCCCATAACGCATCACAGCGCTTTCAGGATCATTGCGCCGGTTTGGCTTTTTTAACCCTGCTCCTGGCTTTACTCCTGGGTTTTGGTTTGGTTTTAGCTTTGACTTCAGCCTGAGGTTTTTCTTTTTGCTTGCTTTTCTTGCCTGTTTTTTTATCGAACGGCATAGCTTGCTTGTCTTCCTCCAGCACAAAGTCAATTTTACGGGTTTCCAGATCAACGCGCACCAATTTAACACGTAACGGATCACCAATACGATACTGCTTCCCGCTGCGCTCGCCGAGCAAACGCTGCCGCACCGCGTCATAATGAAAATAATCGCTGGGCAATTCCGATACATGAATCAATCCTTCCACATAGAAATCATTCAGCGCAACGAACAGACCAAAACCCGTCACGGTGCTGATGATCGCATCAAAATTTTCGCCGATCCTGTCTTTCATGAAAAAGCACTTGAGCCACGCTTCAACATCACGCGTGGCTTCATCGGCGCGTCTTTCGGTCTGTGAACAATGGCGTCCCAGCTCATGCCAGTTGCCAGGCTGATAACCTTCACCTCGTAATACCGCCTTTATGGCGCGATGCGTGAGCAAATCGGGATAACGCCGGATCGGTGAAGTAAAATGCGTGTAGGCATCGTAAGCCAATCCGAAATGACCGCAATTATCAGGACTGTACACAGCCTGCGGCAATGAACGCAGCATAACGGTCTGCAGCAAAAGCGCGTCCGGCCTGTCCTTTATTTTCTGAATTGTTTTAGCATAATCGTTCGCCTTCGGTTTTTTTCTGCCGCTCAACTGCACACCGACTTCCTTGAGAAAATCACGCAGTGCCTCGATTCTGTCAGCCGCAGGTTGCTCGTGGACACGAAACAGCGCGGGATGCCGGTGCTCCTGCAGGAACTCGGCGGCACAGACATTCGCGGCCAGCATGCATTCCTCGATTAAGCGATGCGCATCATTACGCTGCACGGGTTCTATTTTCTCAATTTTTCCCTGCGCATTGAAAAACATTCGCGTTTCGGTCGTCTCAAAATCGATTGCGCCGCGCTTGCTTCTCGCTTTGAGTAATACTCTGAACAACTTGTTGAGCGCTTGCAGATGCGGCAGCAGTTTAGGATATTTAGCCGCCTGCCGGCCTTCCGGCTCCGCCAGAATATCGGCCACTACCGTATAGGTCAGCCGCGCATGAGACTTCATCAGCGCGGGATAAAAAACATAATCCTGCCGTTCACCCTGCGTATCAAAGCGGATTTCGCACACCATGCTCAGGCGATTTTTGTTTGGATTCAATGAGCAGAGTTCGTTCGACAGCACCTCGGGCAACATGGGAATGACACGCTGCGGAAAATAAACTGAATTGCCGCGTTTTAAAGCTTCTTTGTCGAATGCATCGTCCGGCGTGACATACTGACTGACATCCGCAATCGCCACGTAGAGTGTATAGCCAGCACTATCCTGCGCGCAGTACACAGCGTCATCGAAATCGCGTGCGGTTTCACCGTCAATCGTTACCAGCGGCAGCTCACGGATATCGCGGCGCTCGGCATGACTTTTCTTGTGCACAACCGTCGGCATACTGGCGGACAATTGCACGACTTCTTCCGGAAAAACATGCGGCAAATCATACTTGCGCAAAGCAATATCAATTTCCATCCCGGGATCGGTATATTCGCCCAGAATCGACACAATATGACCAATCGGCTTGGCATGCTTGCTCGGCTGCTGAACAATCTCAACCATAACAACCTGCCCTGCTTCTGCATTCAGCGACTGATCATTCGGCACCAGAATCTCCTGATTGATGCGTTTGTTTTCCGCCACCACCAGCAAAATTCCATGCTCGATATACAATCGCCCGACAACTTGCCGGTTGACATGCTCCAGCACTTCAACAATGACCGCTTCACGCCGACCACGCCGATCAACACCCGATTCCCGCGCAAGTACGCGGTCGCCATGCAGCACTTTGTGCATTTCTTTCGCAGGCAAGAACAGATCACCACCGTCATCATCGGGAATCAGAAAACCAAATCCGTCGGCATGGCCCTGTATGGTTCCCTTAATCAGGTCGAGCTTTTCCATCACGCAGATATCGCCTTTGCGGTTACGGAAAATCTGCCCCTCACGCATCATCGCAGCCAGCCGGCGCATAAAATTTTCCCGTTCGCCCGAATCGATATCCAGCTGCTTCAGCAACTCAGTTTCCGGCATCGGCACGCCCTTGTTCTTCAACACTTCAAGCACATATTCCCGGCTCGGCAAAGGATGGCTATAGCGCGCCTTCTCGCGCTCAAGAAAAGGATCCTGGTTTCTAAATTTGCTTTGCTTCTTAATTGACAAAATAGTGATTTCCTATAGAATGTGCCACTCTTTATTGATCTGAATATTCAGATATCAGGCATTGCCCAGATGGCGGAATTGGTAGACGCGCATGGTTCAGGTCCATGTGCCTTCGGGTGTGGAGGTTCGAGTCCTCTTCTGGGCACCAAATGGCTTGGCGAACAAACGCCACAGTCCCGTAAGCATCTGCTTAAAATAAAAATTCTTATCTGATTGGTGTTTTGTGATGCACATGGATTGCGGGCTCGCGCAAAATCTTATCACTCCG
>JADZAR010000181.1 GCA_020852475.1 Nitrosomonas sp. | reverse complement strand
TGCCACTTGCTGCTGCATGGTGAATTGCCTGGAGATAGTGAGAAAGCCGATTTCGACAGGCTGGTTAAAAGCCATACGATGCTGCATGAGCAGCTGGTTAAATTCTTCAGCGGATTCCGCCGGGATGCGCATCCAATGGCGGTAATGGTCGGCGTTGTCGGTGCGCTGTCCGCGTTTTATCACGATGTGCTGGATATTTCAGATGCGCGTCATCGCAAATTATCGGCGATACGCCTGATTGCCAAGATGCCAACCATTGCGGCGATGGCCTACAAATATAACATCGGCCAGCCGTACATTTATCCACGCAACGATCTCGGTTACGCGGAAAATTTCCTGCACATGATGTTTTCGTTGCCAACAGAAGAATTCAAGGCCGATTCCAGAATTGTCCGCGCTCTGGATCGTATTCTGATACTGCATGCGGATCATGAGCAGAATGCATCGACATCAACCGTCAGGCTGGCCGGTTCCAGCGGCGCCAATCCTTTCGCGTGCATCGCTGCAGGTATTGCCTGTCTGTGGGGGCCCGCGCACGGCGGCGCGAATGAGGCCTGTCTGCACATGCTTGAAGAAATCGGTGATGTTTCAAGGATTGGCGAATATATCAAGCGCGCCAAAAATCCGGATGAGAATTACCGACTGATGGGTTTTGGTCATCGGGTTTACAAGAGTTTTGATCCGCGCTCGACCATTATGCGTGAAACCTGCCATGAAGTACTGAATGTGCTTGGACTGGAAAACGACCGTTTATTCAAACTGGCGCTCGAGCTGGAAAGAATCGCTCTGGAAGATGATTATTTTATAGCCCGGAAACTTTATCCCAACGTTGATTTTTATTCCGGTATCGTGCAGCGCGCCCTGGGTATACCGACGAGCATGTTTACCGCGATTTTCGCAGTCGCCCGCACTATAGGCTGGGTGGCGCAATGGAATGAAATGATTTCCGATCCGGATCATAAGATAGGTCGCCCCAGGCAGTTATACACGGGTACGGTCAAACGGGATGTCCCGGATAATTTTCGTCGATAATTGTTGAGCAGCGAGCGGTACAGTGATGAATAAACAGCAGCAGGATTCCGTATTGTTTGGCGCTAATGCGACTTTTGTTGAAGCCATCTATGAGGAATATCTGCATAATCCTGTCTCGATTGATCCGCTGTGGCGTGATTATTTCGACCGGCTACATCAGTCACGGGATATTTCAGTCAGCCAGCTAACCAAAAGCCGGCCTGAGGAAAAAGCGGAAGAATTTCTCAAAAGCACCGGCGGCAACAGAGGTACGGATAGTCTGATTGTGTTGCCTGAAAACATTCAGGCAGATACCGATGAACGTAAGCAGATTGCCGTGCTTCAACTGATCAATGCGCACCGCTATCTGGGGCTGAGTCAGGCGCGGCTCGATCCGCTGCAAAGTGAGCCGAAACCCTGCCGGATAGAACTCGATCCGGCGAGTTTCGGTTTTACCGAAAAAGACATGGATACCGTATTTAATACGGGTTCCCTTGCCGGACCAGAGCGTGCGACATTGCGGGAAATTCTGCAGGTTCTGAGAGAAACGTACTGCGGAACCATCGGTGCGGAATATATGTATATCTCGTCCGTGGAGCAGAAGCGCTGGATCCAGGCCAGACTCGAAACCAAACACGCCAATCCGGCCTACAGCAGTGAATACAAAAAACGTATTCTCGAACGGCTCAGTGCGGCAGAGGGACTGGAAAAATACCTGCACACCCGCTACATCGGTCAGAAGCGGTTTTCGGGTGAAGGCAACGAAAGCATTATCCCGTTACTGGATTGCCTGCTGGAAAGCGCCGGCAAGTCCGGCATCAATGAAGTCGTCATCGGCATGGCGCATCGCGCCAGACTGAATGTGCTGGTCAATACAATCGGTAAAATGCCCGAGGATCTGTTTCGTGAATTTGAAGAGAAATATGTCCAGGATTTGCCTTCAGGCGATGTAAAGTACCACCAGGGTTTTTCCTCCGCCATGGATACCGCGGGCGGGCTGGTGCGCCTGGCGCTCGCGTTTAACCCGTCGCACCTTGAAATTGTCAATCCGGTTGTGGAAGGATCGGTGCGTGCACGGCAGCACCGCATGAAGGACAGAGCGGGAGATCGTGTCCTGCCGGTGCTGATTCATGGTGACGCCGCGTTCGCCGGACAGGGCGTGGTGATGGAAACGCTGAATCTGTCGCAGACACGTGGCTATGGCACCGGTGGTACTGTGCATATCATCATTAACAATCAAATCGGCTTTACCACTTCGGATCCGCGCGAAAGCCGCTCTACCCTGTATTGCACCGATGTAGCCAAAATGATAGAAGCCCCCGTTTTTCATGTGAATGGCGACGATCCTGAAGCCGTGTGTATGATTACCGAGCTCGCGCTGGATTTTCGCATGACATTCCATAAAGATGTGGTCATCGACATGGTCTGTTTCCGCCGTCTGGGACATAACGAGCAGGATGACCCGATGGTGACGCAGCCCAGAATGTATCAGGTCATTAACCAGCATCCAGGGACACGGCAGCGTTATGCCGAAAAACTCGAGGCGGATGGCGTGATTGCGTCAGGAGAGGCGGAAGCCATGGTGCAGGCTTACCGCGACGCCATGGATGCCGGAATCAATCCGAACAAAAGAATCCGCTATAACTATAAATCACCCTATTTAGTAAACTGGCAGGCCTTCATGAAGCCGATCAAGTGGAACGCACCGGTAAAAACCGGCATATCGCTTGATATTCTGAAGCAATTGGCAGTGCGTTTGACGGCTATTCCGGAAAATTTTGTATTACACAAGCGGGTTGAGAAAATTATTGAAGACCGCCGCCAGATGGGTGCGGGAAAACTGCCGCTTGATTGGGGCATGGCTGAAAATCTGGCCTATGCGGCATTGCTTTATGAAGGATTTCCGGTGCGGCTTTCCGGGCAGGATTCCGAGCGCGGTACATTTTTTCACCGCCATGCTGTCTTGCACAATCAGGATACAACGCTTGAGGAAAATAACACCTGCATTCCATTGCGCCATATTACGCCCGGACAACCCGATTTCATGGTCATTAACTCGATCCTGTCGGAAGAAGCGGTGCTGGGCTTTGAATATGGTTACGCGACGGCACAACCACACGAATTGGTGATCTGGGAAGCGCAGTTCGGCGATTTCGCCAATGGCGCGCAAGTGGTCGTCGATCAGTTCATCACTTCCGGCGAAGCCAAGTGGGGGCGCCTGTGCGGACTGGTGATGATGCTGCCGCATGGCTACGAAGGGCAGGGGCCGGAGCATTCCTCGGCGCGACTGGAGCGCTATCTGCAACTGTGCGCGGATTACAACATACAGGTTTGCGTGCCGTCCACGCCTGCGCAGATGTTTCATCTGCTGCGCCGTCAGATGATCCGTGATATGCGCAAACCGCTGATTATTATGAGTCCCAAAAGCATGTTGCGACTCAGGGAATCAACTTCAAGTCTCGAAGAACTGGCCGAAGGCATGTTTCGCCCGGTCATTGCCGAAGCCGAAACGATTGATCCCGACAAAGTGCGCAGAATCATCGTGTGCAGCGGGAAAATTTATTATGATCTTATCGCGCATCGCACGGCACAGCAGATAACCGACATGGCGATTATCCGGCTTGAGCAGCTGTATCCGTTTCCGCATGAAGAATTCAAGGCGGAGATCAAACGCTACGGCAAGGCGAAAGAAGTCGTCTGGTGCCAGGAAGAACCGGGTAATCAGGGCGCATGGCACCGCATTCAGCATTATCTGCTGCGCAACATGAGGCCGGATCAGATCATCGGCTATGCGTTGCGCCCGTCATCGGCATCGCCTTCCGTGGGCTATCTGGCGATACACAAGCAGCAGCAGAAAGAGGTGATCGAAGCGGCATTCCGGGAAACAATCTGAGGCAAAGGAGGCGCTATGTTAATTGAAGTCAAAGTACCTGTATTATCTGAATCCGTCGCGGAAGCGACACTGGTTTCATGGCATAAAAAACAGGGTGACGCGGTTAAACGTGATGAAAATCTGATCGACGTCGAGACCGATAAAGTTGTACTGGAGCTGCCTGCCCCGCAGAGCGGTGTGTTAAAGGAAATCATCAAGGGCGATGGTGCTACGGTAACCAGCGGTGAAGTCATCGCCACCATCGATACCGAGGCGACCGGAACTGCTGAATCTGCTGAAGCGGAAAAGAAATCACCTGAATCTGCAAAGGAGGAGGCTGCCGCCAAAAAAACCGGAGCCGGAGAAATGGCGTCAGATGCCGGGCAGGAAGCTGATGTCACCATTCCGATGCTGATGCCTGCCGCACGCAAACTTGCCGAGGAAAATCATCTTAAAGCTTCCGAGACGGAATCCATCAAGGGTACCGGCAGAGGTGGACGCATAACCCGCGAGGATGTGCAGGATTATTTGGAACGCAAAACGAAAGAAAACCATCCGGAAAAAAGCAGGCCAGCGCAGGAAGGCGGGACTGAAGACAAAACCGCGGTGGCAGCGGATGGAGCCACTGCGTCCGGAGGAGCGGCTGAAACCGGCGGGCGCATCGATCGCCGCGTGACCATGTCGCGGCTGCGCATGCGCATCGCTGAAAGGCTGGTCGAATCGCAGTCAACCGCGGCGATACTGACAACCTTCAACGAAGTCAACATGCAGGCGGTGATGGAATTGCGCAATCGTTATCGCGCTGAGTTTGAAAAAGAACATGGCGTAAAGCTGGGCTTCATGTCATTTTTTGTCAAGGCGGTTGTCGCCGCGCTCAAAAAATATCCGATTGTCAATGCGTCAGTTGAAGGTAACGAGATTATTTATCATGATTACTATGACGTCGGTATCGCAGTGGGCAGCCCGCGCGGTTTGGTCGTGCCGATTCTACGTAATGCCGACCGACTGACGATGGCGCAGATCGAATTGCAGATTACCGACCTGGCCAAGCGTGCACGTGACGCCAAACTGACCATTGAAGAACTGACCGGCGGCACCTTCTCGATCACCAATGGCGGTGTTTATGGCTCAATGCTGTCGACACCGATTATCAATCCGCCGCAAAGCGCAATTCTCGGTATTCACGCGACGAAAGACCGCCCGGTGGTGGAGAATGGTCAGATTGTCATCCGTCCGATGTGCTATCTGGCGTTGTCGTATGATCACCGCATTATCGATGGTCGCGAGGCGGTGCTGTCGCTGGTGGCGATCAAAGAAGCGCTGGAGTATCCGATGAGTCCATTGCTGGAAAAGTAAAATGATTTTTCTGATCTATTGGCGCTATTAAACGAAAAAAATAGCGGGTAATCTTGGAGTGCGGCAAAATGCCGCATTGAATTTGCGGTTTGCTCTTGTTAGACTGCATTGGCAGGCATAATGTATTGATTAGTCTGTTTCACAAGATCGATTGATATTCGTTTTACTACAAACAAGGAGCAAATATGATTAACTTGATTCCAAGCAAGCAAATAAAGTCATGAATTTTTTTAGTTTCGTGGTTCTTGTTGCTTGGCTATTACTGTTTCCCGTTTCCGGATTTTCTCAGGATAACGAATCAACCAGCGAATTCACCGCCGACCGCTATTTCATTACCTTTGAATCCTCAGCTGGTTTGATTGACCCCCCCAATCCTGCCAACAAGGTGCCGATGGGGCAGCATTCTTCCGGGCAAAGCAAGGAGGCGCTCGCGCAAACGCTTGGACTCAACGGTGATATTCTAAACATTTTTGATGCATTGAACGCAATCTATGTCCGCATGGACGCTCAGGAAGCCGAGCGCTGGCGTCAGGATGAGCGGGTTCAGATCGTCGAGCAAGAAGGAGCCGTGGCTGTGTTTTTAGCAGAAAACGAAGATACGCGGACGCCGCATTACAATAATGAATCCTTAAAAGTTCCGGTGGTCGATGCCGATACCCAACCCGCTTTGTTTCAAGATGGCGAGTTTGTTTTCGATGCGTCGATCAATGCCTGGCGATTGGTCACCTTCCGGGTTACCCCCGTCATTGAGAAATTGATCAAAAATGTGGAATTGATAAAAACGGACAGCAACCCAGCACAGGTTTTTCTGAAAATCAGCGCCCCGGATATTGCCTGCAATACGCCCGGCAGAATCGGCATGCGCAAAACCGGCAATCGTTTTGATGTATCCGCCGGATTTACGTCACCTCCTCCAGGTACAACGTGTGCAGCCGTAGTAGTGCCTTTTGAAGTGACAGTGCCGCTCCCGGTTTTTGGGTTGCCTGCGGGAATCTATGAATACAATGTCAATAGTGAGTTTGTTGGATCATTCGAGCTGACCGAAGACAATACACTGTAACCAAGGCAGGCGCGGTGGAAAGTTTCAGCACTTTTTCCGCGCCATGTTTTTTAGTAAACAACCGTAATATTTTCCGCGCTGAAGTGCTGATTCAGCGTCTGCAACAAGTCATCGTGCAGCATAACCTGCCAGTCCTCGCCCAGCGCGATTTCGCACAGCGCTTCCCTGTTCTGATACACCAGTGAAACAGGGCAGGTCGCTTGAATCGGACGGCTGGCCGGCTGCATCGGACTGGGTGTGACAGACCGGTTCTGACTGGAATACGGCAGAATCAGGGTTTTCAAGGTAGCGGCTGCGGGCAAGGTTTCCGGATTGCAGCGCACCTTGATTTGCCGTGCGAAGTGGGTGCGGATTCCGGCCAGGTCATATAGTTTTTCCGCGGTAATGCGCAATTCCTCGCTGTTTTCGCTATCGTTGTACTGTCCGCGGATGCCGATTTTTGCTTCTGCAATCAGTAGCTGATCTTCTTTCAGCCAGTTACGGTTGTCATTGAACAGCTCATCAAAGACGATCAATTCAATCGCGGCCTTGCCATCGTCAAGCGTGACAATCGCCATCCGCCCGCGCAGGGTCATTTGTACCCGTACCCCAAGAATGATGCCGGCGATCAGCTGCGGTTCGCGCTGCGGCGTGAGGCGATTCAGCGCGGTGCGGATGAACGGCCGGATTTCAGGAAGATAGGTATCGAACAGATGGCCGCTGAAATAAAAACCCAATCCCTGTTTTTCGTATTGCAGTTTTTTGCGTTCAGACCACGGTGCGGTTTCAATCAGCGCAGGTCGCAGCAGGGAATCCTCGCTGTCGCCGAACAGGCTGGCCTGGTTGGCGGTGCGGCTGATCTGTTCCGCCGCTTCAATGGCGATACCCACGGAAGCCAGCAAGCTGGCACGATTGTCGTTCAGACTGTCAAACGCGCCGACGCTGATCAGCGCTTCAATCACGCGGCGGTTAATCATGCGCCGGTCTACCCGGTTGCAGAAATCGAAAAAATCGGTGAAAGCACCGTCCTGTTTGCGCACTTCGAGGATGGCGCCGATAGCGGATTCACCTGTTCCTTTCACCGCACCGAGACCGTAGCGGATGGTTTTGCTGTCGGTGGGAACAAAACGGTATTCCGACAGATTGATATCGGGCGGCAGAATAGTCAGGTTGTTGGCGATGCTGTCGACAATGAAGCTGTGCACTTTGTCGGTATCGTCCATGTCGGCGGACAAGCAGGCTGCCATGAATTCGGCGGGGTAATGTGCTTTCAGATAAGCGGTTTGATAAGCGATCAGCGCATAGGCGGCGGCGTGGGATTTGTTGAAACCGTAGCCGGCAAATTTTTCCATCAAACCGAACAGTTCGGCGGCGTTATCCCTGTTCAGTCCATTGTTGATTGCGCCGGCGACGAAAATATCGCGCTGCTGCGCCATTTCCTCGACTTTCTTCTTGCCCATCGCGCGGCGCAGCAGGTCGGCGCTGCCCAGACTGTAACCACCGATTACCTGCGCGATCTGCATTACCTGCTCTTGATAAATCATGATGCCGTAGGTCGGACTTAGGATGGGCTCGAGACGTGGGTCGAGGTATTCGATTTTCTGGATACCATGTTTACGGTCGATGAAATCGGGAATCAAATCCATCGGGCCGGGGCGGTAGAGCGCAACCAGCGCGATGATGTCTTCAAAGCGATCCGGTTTCGCTTTCTGCAGCAAATCCTTCATGCCGCGCGACTCAAACTGAAAAATACCGATCGCGTTGCCCTGGCGCAGCAGCGCGTAGGCTGCCGCATCGTCCAGCGGCAGTCCGGTAAGTGAAAAAGGATCGGTGTCGTTGCGGGATTGATTGATATAACTGACCGCGCGATCGAGCGTAGTCAGTGTCCGCAGTCCCAGAAAGTCGAACTTGACCAGCCCGATTTTTTCAACGTCATCCTTATCCAGCTGACTGACCACCGATTCCGCTGAATCCGGACAATAAACCGGACAGAAATCGGTAATTTTTCCCGGTGCGATCAGTACGCCACCGGCATGCATGCCGATATTGCGGGTCAATCCTTCAAGGCTTTCGGCCAGTTCGAGCAAATGGCGCACGTCTTCTTCCTCGGCGGCGCGCTGGTTCAACTGCGGTTCGATTTCGCGCGCTTTTTTCAGCGTCATGCCGATTTCAAACGGCACCAGCTTGGCCAGTTGATCGACGAAATTGT
>JADZAR010000180.1 GCA_020852475.1 Nitrosomonas sp. | reverse complement strand
TCAACAAAAACCGCCCCCTTTCTCTCCAGATCTTCAACCACAAAGCGATTGTGCACCACCTCGTGGCGTACATAAATCGGCGCACCATGCAGCGAAAGTGCACGTTCGACAATTCCAATGGCGCGATCAACCCCGGCACAAAATCCCCTTGGATTGGAAAGCAATACCTTTATCATTTACTCGTCTCCACAGATACTTATCAGACAAAAAACATGCGATTATTCATCCCTGGTACTGCTTGACCAGTTCAGTGCGTTTCAAATAGGCGTCTCGTGCGATCCGGATATCTTCCAGAAACAACGGCAATTCCTTTAACAACAGCGCCTGAGGTCCATCAACCAGTGCTTTACTGGGCGACGGGTGAAAATCAACCAGCACCATATTGGCCCCTGCTATGATACCCTGCACCGTCACATGCATAATATCCAGAATACCATCCGGCGAAGCCGCTCGCGTTCCAACGGAGTGCGAAGGATCAATGCAAACCGGCATGCGCGTTAACCGTTTGACCACAGGAACATGCGCAAAATCGACAAAATTGCGATGCGGATCCCCCATATTGGTTTTCATGCCACGCAGGCCGAAAACAACCTTGCGATTGCCCTCGGAAGCAAGATACTCGGCCGCATTCAAGGATTCATCCAGCGTGATGCCAAATCCACGCTTAATGAGCACCGGAAAATCCTGTTGACGCCCGACAATTTTCAATAATTCAAAGTTCTGTGTATTCCGGGTGCCGATTTGCAGCATGATGCCTGTTGCATTTCCGGTCTGATGCAGCGCTGTACGAATCTCATCCAGATGAGCTTCATGCGTTATTTCCATCGCGATGACTTTAATGCCGTACTTGCCCGCCAGATCAAAAACATAAGGCAGACAAGATTTACCGTGTCCTTGAAACGAATAAGGGCTGGTCCGTGGCTTATATGCGCCCATTCGGGTGCAGACTTGCCCATTCTCCTGCAACACCCGCATCATGATTTCGACATGCTCCAGCGTATCGACTGCGCATAAGCCGGCAAACACATTTAAAGTTTCCTGGCCAAAAACCACGTCGTTATAGGTAAAACTGGTCGAGCGCTCGTCATTCTGATGGCGCCCCAGAATACGGTACTCCTCTGACACCCGCACGACCCGATCAACGCAGGGGAGGTTTCTGATGTCATCGATAGATAATGCCTTGGTATTTCCGATGAGATACAGTTCGGTCAAGGTCTGCTCTGTACCGGCTTCGGTATGAACGCGCGTAGTAATGCCAGGCAAGTTGTTGAGGTGTATCAATAACTGCTTATATTCCAAACTGTCTGGGCGGGTATTGGGGACTAAAATCAGAATCATAAAAATTATTGATTGGCTTTGCCTTATTCCAGGAAAGCGTAATGTGCATACAATCTTAACAAGCGGTCAGAACACAGGGAAATCGTCAACGCATTCTAACCGAAAAAAAGTTCTGTCGCTATGATCGTATTATCTGACATCGTCGCGGTTTTTCTCAAATGCCTGCAAACAGGCTGAAACCAAGTCACTGACATAAACAACACCTTGCATCTGCAATGACTCGAGATCTTTGACCAGCGGAATGGCAGCGCCTTTATAATCCTTTAATTTCAGATACGCCGCATAAACATTCATGTCCTCGGTGAAAACCAATAACGGCTCAACATAAATATGCGAAATATGTTTCAGCGGTATTTCCTCATCGCCATAGGCATATAACGACGCGGCATAAAGCCGCCCCAAAAACCTCCCATTCTGATCGACAACAAAGCATACTTCATGGCAACGTTGATTATTCATCATGTCGCGCGCCTCCGCTAGCGTCATATCATCGGTCAACGCAATGTATGCATCGGATTTTATCGCCTGCAACGGTATTCCCCGCAATATCTGTTCGACTGGTTCCGTATCGGGCGCTATGCTCCGCATATGTAGTTGATGGTAAAAATAGGATTGGTTGAACAATTGCCGTGTGACCATGCCACCAATGACAACAGAAACCATCACGGCCGTCATTAATGCATAGCTTCCGGTCAATTCGAACACGATTAGAATCGTTGTGATCGGCGCACCTATAACTCTGCTGATGACAGCCCCCATACCCACCACACCGTAAACAGCCGGCAGAGATGCACTATCGGTCACTTCAGAAACACCCAAACCAAAGGCCGTGCCCATCATTGCACCAAGAAAAAGCGCCGGACCAAATACCCCCCCCGAAAAACCGGCCGCGAAACTGACGGATGTAGCCAGTAATTTCGCCAGAACCAGCAGCACCAAAACATCGACAGAAATTTGCAAATGCAGTGCATCATTGATCACTTGCTCTCCCACCCCGAAAGTCTGCGGAAAAATGATCACAATAACACCGAGCACGAAACCGCCCAGCAAGGCCTTGAACAACCCGGAAACAGACAACTGTTCAAATAACTTTGTCAGGCGATGCATCAACGCCATATATAAAACCGCAAGTCCTCCCCCGGTAACACCTAATACTGCAAAGAGAAAATATTCCCAATAATTCACTATTGACATGTCCGGCAGCATGAAAAGTATCGTGTTAAATTCATGACTTCGAACAATGGCGCTGGCGACCACGGATGAGATAGCGATCGGCATAACCGATTTACTTTCAAAGCGACCCAGAATAACTTCATGCGCAAATACTAAACCTGCCAACGGCGCAGAGAACGAAGCGGAAATCGCGCCAGCCACGCCACAGGCAAGCAGCGTTTTGTTCTGGTTTGATGTCATTTTCATGCATTGCGCCACCCATGAACCCACTGAAGCGCCCAGATGAACGGCAGGACCGTACCGTCCTACGGATGCGCCGCTGCCAATAGACAAAATGCTCGCAGCAGCACTGGCGATGCCGGCCCGGATTGACAGTATGCCGCGCCCAATCCGTGCAGCGGCAATGACATCAGCCGGGCCCTGATGGCGTTGTCCAGGCATGCCGTACTGTATAATCATGCGAACAACAACAGCACCGGCCACAGGAAGAAAAAATAAATGCCAGATGGATATATTTTCCAAATAGGTATACAAAGTGCTGCCATAGGCGCCAACCCCTAACAAATGCAGATAATCAATGGCCCATAGAAAAGCCAGCGAGGCATAAGCGGATATAACGCCGACCAGCATTGCCAGCAACGCAAGAAACCCTGCATCAAACAAATTAATTTTAGAGTATCTGATCATGGATTGTTCATCACAGCTGCGACAAAATGTCGCATGGCCATCAGACTTGATTTAGGCTAAGGTAATACTTATATTTCAAAAACATCACAGCTCCCGCATACCGCAAAGACCCGAATCATGCTTAACAGCATCAGCCAAGCGCCACTCAGTAAAAATCTGCAACGCCTGTTCATGCTCAGGAATATCGCGATTCTCGCACAGTGCCTGACATTCCTGCTTGTCTATAACATTATTGCACTGAATATCCCGTGGACCGAAATGATTGCTGTTGTTGTTTTACTGGCGCTATTGAATCTGATGACCTGGATACGCCTGCATCGAAAATGGCCAGTATCGAATATTGAGTTTTGTGCGCAATTACTTATCGATATTTTTGCACTCAGCGCGCTACTGTATTTCAGCGGCGGCTCCACCAATCCGTTCATTTCACTGTATCTGTTACCCATTACCATAGCGGCGGCCACATTGCCTTGGCGCTATACCTGGGCATTATCGGCGATCACGATCGGCTGTTATACCATTCTGCTGTTTAACTACATCCCGCTACCCCATGATCACAGCAAGCATCTGGTGGAATTCAGCTTGCATGTGTCCGGCATGTGGCTGACATTCGTACTGAGTACGGTGATCATCGCCTGGTATGTGGTCAAAATGAGCACCTCCATTCGCGATCGCGATCGCGATCTTGCGCTGGCGCGCGAACAGGCAATGCGCAATGAACAAATTATCGGACTGGGCACGCTGGCTGCCGGCGCTGCGCACGAACTGGGCACGCCATTATCCACAATGGCTGTCATTACCGGTGAATTGCAAAAAGAATATCCCGAAAACAGTGAATTTCAAAACAATATTCAGATTCTGCGTGATCAGATCGCGCACTGCAAACAAACGCTGACACAATTACTGGCCAAAGCCGGACAGACGCGGGTCGAAGGTGTCAGTCAAGTTCCCGTGGACAAGTTCATGAATTCAGTACTGGAAAAATGGAAACTGATACGACCTTCGGTTAAATTCAGCTATCACATCAATGGTCCGCGCCCCACCCCAAAAATCATGGATAGCCAATTACTCGGTCAATCCATACTGAATCTGCTCAATAACGCTGCCGATGCCTCCTCGGAGTGTATTGAAATTAACAGCCACTGGGACAGTGATAACCTGCACCTTGAAATTATCGATGACGGTGAGGGGCTGTCTGCTGAAGCCGCGCAGCGCGCCGGGGAAGCATTCTTCACCAGCAAAGCCCCGGGACAGGGATTTGGCATCGGTCTATTCCTGGCCAATGCCAATATCGAACGCTTGGGCGGCACTGTACACTTGTTCAATCTGGAAAAGGGCGGCGCCTGCACCCAAGTAACCATACCCTTGATAGGAGAATGAATACAATGCCGGAACTCAGATACAACAATACACTCCCCGCATACGATATGATTGAAGATATTTCTGAACAACCCACATTGCTCATCATTGACGACGACAAAATCTTCTGCGGCGTTCTGGCCAAAGCAATGACAAAACGCGGCTTCAGCGTGGAAATCACGCATAATATAGAAGATGCGCTGACAAAAGCTGAAGCGGCCACACCGGAATATGCCATCGTTGACCTCAAACTGGACAGTGAATCCGGACTGGTGCTGGTTGAGAAACTTAAAGCACTGGATCCAGGCACACGCATCGTCATGCTGACCGGCTACGCCAGCGTGGCAACGGCTGTTGAAGCCATCAAACTCGGTGCCACGCATTATCTGGCCAAACCGGTGGATGCGGATGAAATTATGGCGGCTTTCGATCGCATAAGCGGCGAGGCGGATACGCCGATCAGCGCCAGCCCCCTGTCTGTCGGACGACTGGAATGGGAATATATTCAACGCATTCTGACCGAGAATGACAATAATATATCGGTGACCGCCAGAATATTGAATATGCATCGCCGCACCCTGCAGCGCAAGCTGGCCAAAAAACCACATCGCAATTAATCACGAAGCAAGCGCAGATACAACAACTAACTGTCGATTTATGCCCATCACATTTCAGAGCTCGTTTGTCTATACTTCAACAACCGGCGCTTTTCCGACAGAAAGAAGATCTGATGCAGGATTTTGCAGCACGATAAGAATAAAGCAAAATCTTCTCACTTTCGTGTACTCTATTAAGCTTTTCCAAAGTTCTAGGCATGAATGACTTCAAACCCGGTCAACGCTGGATTTGTGATTTCGATTTACAATTGGGTCTGGGCACAGTGCGTACCGTGGAAGAACGCATTGTCAGCATCGCCTTTGCGGCGACCAACGAAACCCGGTCTTATGCACGTCAGTCCGCACCACTGACCCGGGTTGTTTTCAACATCGGTGACAGCATTTCCAGTCAGCAAGATGTTGTCATACGGATCACAGCCGTGCAGAATAGCGGCGGACTAATAATCTATACCGGTACTGATGCACACGGCAATGTGCTGCAACTGACAGAAGATCAGCTTGCGCATCACATTCAATTCAACCGTCCCACTGACCGGTTATTTAATCAGCATATCGACGCCGACAAATGGTTCCAGATACGTTACCAGACCTGGGAATACATTCATCAGCTGGGCAAAACACCGCTGTTTGGACTGCTTGGTGCGCGCACCAGCCTCATTCCGCATCAGCTCTTTATTGCACATGAAGTCGGGCGGCGGTATGCGCCACGCGTGCTGCTCGCCGATGAGGTGGGACTGGGCAAAACCATCGAAGCCGGCCTGATCCTGCACCAGCAATTACTGACCGGACGCGCCGCGCGCGCACTTATCGTCGTTCCGGAAGCGCTGGTTCACCAATGGCTGGTGGAAATGCTGCGGCGCTTTAATCTGGCCTTCAGTATCTTTGACGCGGCGCGTTGCGCCGCAGCCGAGGAGAGTAATCCTCGCGACAATCCGCTTCACAGTGAACAACTGGTTTTGTGCAGTCTGGATTTTTTGTGCGACTCTCCCCGACACTGTCAGTCCGCGCTGGACGGCGAATGGGATCTGCTGATTGTCGATGAAGCGCATCATCTGGAATGGTCAGAAGCCGCACCAAGTCATTCCTATCAGATCATCGAACAACTGGCGGCACGCATCAGCGGTGTGTTGTTGTTGACGGCAACGCCCGAGCAACTGGGAAAAACCAGTCATTTCGCGCGCTTGCGATTACTGGACCCGAACCGGTTCAGCAATTATGAACATTTTCTGGCGGAAGAACACGCTTATGAACCCGTCGCCGATGCCGTAGAAGCGCTGCTCACCACACAAACGTTAACAGAAACCGTTCGAAAAACCATTTTATCGTATGCCGATAGCGCACACACGCTGTCTTTACTTGATGAATTGGATAAAACGGATTCTGAAAATGACAAAAAAGGACAGGCCAGGCAGTCACTTGCCGCATCGCTGCTCGACCGGCACGGTACCGGACGCCTGTTATTTCGTAACACGCGCGCCGCAGTCAAAGGCTTTCCGGAAAGAAAGCTGATCATCGAACCGTTACCGCTGCCCGCGCAATATGACGCTTTATTAACCGCTTTTGAATCCGAACAGCTTTCACAGCCGCAATTACTGCTCTACCCTGAATTAATTTATCAGGCAGGCGATGATGAAACAGCCGAGGCGGAATGGACAGCATTTGATCCTCGCATCGAATGGCTGCATAAAACCCTCACCCAACTCAGACCGGAAAAAGTTCTGATCATTACAGCCAGCGCACTCACCGCGTGTGACATCGCCCATGCGCTCAAAATGCGTACAGGAAAACATTTTCCGGTATTTCACGAGCAGATGCGTTTACTGGAGCGTGATCGTGCGGCTGCATTCTTCGCCGATCACGAGACAGGCAGTCAAGCATTGATTTGTTCCGAAATCGGTAGCGAAGGTCGCAATTTCCAATTTGCGCATCATCTGGTTTTATTTGATTTACCGCTTAATCCAGACCTGCTGGAACAGCGCATCGGCCGTCTGGATCGCATCGGTCAGACGGAAACCATCCGAATTTACGCACCCTATCTGCAAAACAGCGCGCAGGCTGTTATGCTGCACTGGTATCACGATGGTCTCAACGCGCTGGAAAAAATTTGCCCCGCAGGTCAAATGGTTTATCAACGCGTCGACCAGGATCTTGTCGCTGCATTGCATCAGCGTGATCTCGAATCAACAGCCTTTATTGAATTAATCAGCCATACCCAAAAAACCCGTCAGCTGCTGAACGAAGTGCTTGATCGTGGGCGTGACCGGCTGCTGGAATATCATTCGTGCAGACCGCACATCGCCGGACAGTTGTATCAAACAGCATGCGCGCAGGATTCCGATCCCGCGCTGCAGCGCTATATGGATATCGCCTTCGACTGCTTTGGTGTACATGTCGAAGCGCACCGCGCCGATTGTTACCGTATCGAACCCGGCGAACACATGACATCAGCTTTTCCGGGCCTGGACGACGAGGGAACAGTGATCACCTACAATCGAAATACCGCGCTGGCTAATGAAGATATGCAATTTATCACTTGGGAGCATCCCATGGTTATTCATGCCATGGATCGTGTCATCGGCAGCGAGTCGGGTAATACATCAGTCGCCAGTTTTGCGCACCGCACCACGCAACCAGGTATGTTATATCTGGAGTGTATCTTTATTATGGACATCGCATCGATAGCTGCCGCCAACAAGCGCAGCCTGCCGCCCGCGATGATACGCACCTTGATTGACGAACAAAACCGTTCAGACCATCCTGCGCTGAACCACCAGACAATCAATCAATGCCTGTCTGCGGTATCGCCCGATATCGCTCGCCAGGTTATTATGCTGAAGCAGGCAGTCATCAAGGAAATGATTTCAGCCAGTGAAGCACTTGCCAAAAAACAGATACCCGCCTTGATTGAGCAGACCGGTAAACAAGCAAAGGAAATGCTGAGCACTGAAATAGAGCGACTGAAAGCACTCAGTATGATCAATCCCAATGTACGAAAGGAAGAAATCCTTTTTTTTGAAAAACAATTGCAGGACGTAACTCAGGCACTGGATACAGCGCATTTCCGGCTGGACGCCATTCGAATACTGGTAGCGACCTGAACGCTTTCAATAAAACCGCATGACGGAAAATAGAGATGCAGTTAAGATTGTTCAATTTAGGCGCCGTGAAGGAATAAGTGTGACAATTGAGCGCGTCTGGTCGGATACAATACAAGGCGAGAGAGGGGTCATAGTCAGGCTATGACGACGACGAACAACGCCGCAGTGGGTCTGCCAGATGCGATTCAAGCGTTACAGTTATTTTTGAACAACTCCTTAGCATAGCGAACCAGATAATGAATGTGAATGAACCTCGTATTATTGTGGCACTGGACTTCAGCTCTGCCGAACAGACGCTGAATCTGACATCCCGACTGAACCCGAGTCTTTGCCGGCTCAAAGTCGGCAAAGAGCTTTTTACCGCTGCCGGCCCCAATCTGATTGAACAATTGGTGCGTGATGGCTTTGACGTCTTTCTCGATCTCAAGTATCACGATATTCCGAATACCGTCGCGAATGCCTGCAAAGCAGCGGCTGACATGGGTGTATGGATGCTCAATGTACATGCAATGGGCGGCCGAAAAATGCTGTCAGCTGCGCGTGCAGCCATCGCTCCAGGTACTGTCAGACTGATCGCGGTAACGCTGCTGACCAGTATGGATCAAAATGACCTGGATGATATTGGTCTACAAGGCAGTCCGGAACAGATCGTTTTGCGTCTAGCGACATTAGCCCGGGATTGCGGACTTGACGGGGTCGTGTGCTCCGCGCTTGAAGCACAGCCATTACGGCAGAAAATCGGCGCTGATTTTTTACTGGTTACACCGGGCATCCGACCACAGGAAAATACGGGTGACGATCAAAAAAGAATTGCCACGCCCGTAACAGCGATTCAAAACGGATCCGACTACCTAGTCATCGGCAGACCGATTACACAGGCGCAAAACCCACTACGCGTCCTTGAACAGCTTAATCAGGAGATACACATATTCCGCGACTGACTGTGCCACAGAGAATAAAAAGGATCAACCGTAAAATGACGGCAGTGACATACCCATCCACAACAGCATCAGGATAACCATCGTAATGCCGACGCCTATCGTGCCTACGATCATACCGATCAAAATCGTAACGCCATCTTTACTTAACAGCCCCAGTGACATAATCAGAATGCCCCACCCGGGGGGGAAATTAGTCAGTGGAATGGGCAACGCTATCGATATTGCAAATACAAAAGCAAAAATGCCGATAACCCTCTCCCACGTATGGATACTGATATAGGTCAGTCGCGGCTGCAAACGTTTCTCGATTTTCTTGAGCCATGGGTTGGCTTTAATCACCATTTTTTCGAGACTTGTGCGTTTGATTTCCTTTTCTTCAATCCAGGCGGGCAACCACGGTGCTTGCATGCCGAGTATCATCTGTATCGAAAAAATAAACAGTGGAATGGAAAATAACGTTGTATAGCCGGGCGGCACAGGTATAGGCAGACAAAGCGGCAAAGCGGCAATTGCCAGTAAAACGCCGAAACCACGCTCATGCAATGAATTCTTTATCTCACCGATTGTTATCGTATTGCTGCGATAGACAACAACGACATTTTCCAGCAATTCGGATGTAGATCGCTCGTTATTGTTATTATTGTTGCCATTGGTGCTCATATATGTGCTTCCTCAAAAACCAATCGATATCATTTCAGACAAGGCATATTTCATAAAGTAACGGCGCAACGCCAGCAATTATTCATAACGCAGCGCATCCACGGGTTTAAGGGATGCGGCTTTGCGCGCGGGGTAAAAGCCAAAGAAAATACCCACACCGGATGCAAAAGCAAATGCCAATAAAATCATGCCCAGCGTGATGACAATCAGCATGTCTACCAGCTTACTGACCAGCCATGCGCCACTTATACCCAGCAATACACCCATCATGCCGCCCATGAAACAGATCATCATGGCCTCCAGGAGAAATTGCAACAAAATAGCGCGCCGATTGGCGCCGATAGCCATACGGATACCAATTTCACGGGTACGTTCGGTAACCGATACCAACATGATATTCATGATGCCAATGCCGCCGACCAGCAATGAAATCGAGGCAATCGCACCGAGCACGATGGACATGATCCTGGCGGTGCCGGTCGCGACATCCGCAATAGCGGTGAGATTACGCACGGTAAAATCATTTTCCGCGCCTTCCGACAGGCGATGACGCTGACGCAGCAGCTGTGTAATATCGATTTCAGCTTCATCCATGATGTCAGCGGATTCGCCCTGCACCATCATGTAGCGTATGGAACCAGGGAATTGATTACCGGTAATTTGTCGTTCGCTCGTTGTGATCGGGATCAGGACATTGTCATCCTGATCCCGCCCGCTCAGGCTTTGCCCTTTGACGGCAAGCACGCCAACGATTAGAAAAGGGCGATTGGTAATACGAACGGTTTTACCGACCGGATTGATGGTTCCAAACAATTTCTCGGCAGTAACCGCGCCCAGCACAGCGACACGCGTAGCTGACCGGACATCCGATTCCGAGAAAACAGTTCCTTCCGCCATCTCCCAGTTTCCAATCATGAAGTAATCCGGTGTGGTGCCGGTAATCATCGTGCTCCAGTTTCTCGCGCCGTAATTCAATTGCGCTGTTCCGCTGATGACAGGGCCCGTAGCCCTGACTGACGGTAATTCGGCAACAGCGATCGAATCATTGATCGTCAATGTCCTTACGCTGCCGCTGCCAAAGGTCAAACCACCCGAAGATGTCGCGCCCGGCAACACAATGAACAGATTACTCCCCATGGTTTCAATGGATTGATTGATTTTTGTTTGCGCCCCCTGCCCGATGGAAAGCATTAATACTACCGCAGCGACGCCAATCACCATGCCAAGCATGGTCAGCCCCGTACGCAATCGGTTCATGCGCAAAGCCCGCAGTGCTTCTCCCAAAATGGTAGTAAAGTTCATGTGCTTTAAAAGAATACAGAGAATCCTAAGAGACAGCTTTAACTGTCCTGCATCATACCGTCTTAACCGGCTGGTTCTCAAGCGCCTGAGCGCCATCGTATACGATTCGACCGTCCTTGATTCGAATTAATCGGTGTGCATATGCGGCAATATCATCCTCATGCGTGACCAGTACGATAGTCATTCCCTGCGCGCGATTCAATTGCTCAAACAACGCCATGATTTCTGCGCTGGTCTGCGTATCCAGATTACCAGTGGGCTCATCAGCGAGAATCAACGGCGGTTGATTGATCAGTGCGCGACTGATTGCGACACGCTGCTGCTGACCGCCGGATAATTGATTGGGGTGGTGCAACGCGAACTTCTCCAGTCCGGTGCGGCGCAACTGCTCAAGTGCTTTTACACGACTCTCAGAACGCTTTTCTCCAGCATATAGCAAAGGCGTTGCGACATTGTCCAGCGCGGTCATACGCCGCAACAAATTAAATCCCTGAAAAACAAAACCAATATAACGATTACGAATACGCGCCAGCGCATCGTTGGACAATGCAGCCACGTTCTGGCCGGCCAGCCAGTAGTCGCCGCTTGTAGGTGTGTCAAGACAGCCCAGTATATTCATGAGTGTCGATTTACCTGAGCCGGAATGCCCCATAATGGCGACAAATTCGCCTTTGTCGATATCAAGATTGATATCGTGCAGCACCGGCGTCTCAATCGTGTCGCCCTCCGCATCGCAGAGACTGTAGCTTTTTTGCAGCTGCCGCATGCGGATTAATTCAGTTGTCATGATGGGTGAATTATAAGTCGCTCAAAACATCCGGAAACGAAACTGACTTGCTGAATCTTTTTTACCGCTTTTATCGCGAATGATGACGGCATCACCCTCTTTTAGATCACCCGCCGCAATTTCAGTGTAATTACCATCGGTAATTCCTGTCGCCACATAAGCGACCGCGCGTATCCCGTCAATCAGCTGGTATACCGTCATCTGATCATCGGATTTCTTTTTTATCCGGGCTCCCGCCGAACCGGCGGATTCGGCATCATCAGGTTGGTAACGTAACGCTGCATTGGGTATGCGCAGCACATTCCGCCGCTGATCGACGACAAAATGAATATTCGCCGTCATGCCCGGCAAAAGCGCGCCGTCATCATTGCTGACCATGGCGACGACATTATAGGTAACCACGTTTTCCTGAATTGTCGGATTGAGTCGGACCTGTTTAACCGTACCGAAAAATGTGCGATGCTGATAAGCATCAACGGTAAAATTAATCGGCTGGCCAATGTGCAGCAGGCCGATATCCGCTTCGGAAACGCTGATATTGATCTGCATTTCACGCAAATCCTTGGCAATCTGGAACAATACAGGCGTCTGAAAATTTGCCGCAACGGTCTGACCGATATCGACATCACGCGCAATAACCACACCTGAAATCGGCGACTTGATAATGCTGTAGTTCAGATTGGCGCGATCCCGCTCAACCTGCGCCCGACTAACCACCAGTTGCGCACGTGCGGCATCCAGTTCCTGTCTGACGACATCGAGCCCTTCCGCCGAAATGAATCCCTGTTCATACAGCCTTTGGTGGCGCTCGAGCTTGCTTTTGGTGATGTTGTGTTGTGTTTGCGCACTCAGCAGATTGGCGCCGGACTGCTGCAATTGCGCCTGCAGCAGCGCTGGATCGAGTTCTGCAAGAATCTGTCCGGTTTCCACTTCGTCGTTGAAATCGGCATACAACCGGGCGACAGTCCCGGAAATCTGCGTGCCGACATTGACCAGTACGACGGGGGTCAGCGTTCCGTTGGCAGATATGGTCTGAATGATATCGCCACGATCGAGCGCGCGCGTCAGATAAGGACTGACCTTGTCCTCATCGCTGTCACGCGTGAACCAGTAAATTGAAACAGCAATAATCAGCAATAAGGCTATAAAAGAAGACTTGACGATGCGCATAAATTCGTATCAGAAAAAAATGACAGGCTTCATAATCTGACCAACCGGTGGATAGAAAAACGCCTATGTTAACTGAGAAATCAGCCTGAACACCAATACTTCGTCGCAGCGGATTAATGGTAAAAAACAAAACTTGTGACCCGGTGCATCCGACGTGGTTCAATGGTCAGAATGACTTTTAAATCTTTTTACACAGGCGGGTAAATAAAATTGACCGAATTCAGCCATGTTTATAGTAAATTCTCCAATCACTTGCTAGAATTACGCACTTGTCTTTACAAGACGCCCAAGAACTACAAAAGATGGGTGCCTGGAAAAACCTGCTGCGCAGCCATCTGACCGCTCACAGCGATTTCGTTTAACTTCTCCAGGCGCCCGGATTTACAAAAATACTCAACTTTACAATAACACTAGGATTTTTCATGGCTATCGAAAATTATCGCCCCCAAAAAAAATTAACGACATTTTATCCACCGCAACGCATCCTGATGGGTCCTGGCCCATCGGATACTCATCATCGCGTACTGTCAGCCATGGCGCGCCCGACACTGGGTCATCTCGATCCGGTTTTTGCCGAGATGATGGAAGAAATCAAGGATTTGCTGCGTTATGCTTTTCTGACCAAGAACAAAATGACTTTTTCAGTTTCCGGCCCCGGATCCGTGGGCATGGAAATGTGCTTCGTTAACATGATTGAACCAGGCGACAAGGTTATTGTCTGCCGCAATGGCGTGTTTGGCTCGCGCATGATCGAGAATGTCGAGCGACACGGTGGCATAGCTGTCGTCGTCGATGACAAATGGGGTGAACCGGTTGATCCGCAGAAAGTGGAAGATACACTTAAACAGCACACTGATGCCAAAATTCTGGCTTTTGTTCATGCAGAAACCTCAACCGGCGTGCTATCCGATGCGAAAACGCTGTGTGAAATCGCACGCAAATACGGTTGCATGACAATTGTTGATACCGTGACATCGCTGGGCGGTTCACCTATTAAGGTGGACGAATGGGGTATCGATGCAATTTATTCCGGCAGCCAGAAATGCCTGTCATGCCCGCCTGGACTATCGCCGGTCAGTTTTTCCGAGCGCGTGACGGAATTCGTTAAAAACCGCAAAACCAAAGTGCACAGCTGGTTCATGGATATCAATCTGCTGCTGGGCTACTGGGGAACGGCCGCGCGCACTTATCATCATACCGCGCCGACCAATGCATTGTACGCCTTGCATGAGTCTCTCATCATGCTTTACGAAGAAGGTCTGGAACATTCCTGGACGCGTCATCAGCGCAACCATGAAGCCTTCAAGGCGGGCTTGGAAACCATGGGTATCCGGTATGTCGTCGATGAGAAATACCGTTTGCCTCAGTTGAATTCGGTGTACATTCCGGATGGCATTGACGACAAAACGGTTCGTGCCAAACTGCTGGATGAATACAGTCTTGAAATTGGTGCCGGACTGGGAGACTTTGCCGGAAAAGTATGGCGTTTTGGTTTAATGGGCACTTCGAGCAGAATTGAAAATATAATGATGTGTCTGAATGCGCTGGAAAAAGTATTGTCCGACATGGGCATGAAACTTAATCGCGGCGCGGCTGAATCAGCTGCACATCAGCATTATGCCAATCATCCAATGCCTTGATGCCGGTTGATTAGGAAACATTTTCCGGGATTTTGCCGGTTTTCTTTTTTGAACTGTTTTCTATTTATACTTATCGCGCTTCAAAATCTGACTCCATTACCGTCTTCCACCGGAAGAGAAATTGGATTCAGAAAACTATAAGAAAAAAATTTGAAGCGCGATAGATATATAGCCGGATAGAAATCGGTATTTATATAATTGATCTGGAACGATCGAATTATGATGTTTCTGGATTTTCCCATCGCTGTGGCAGCAGCACCGATACTGGCAGTTTTGGTTTCCTATTACGTAAATTTATTGCTCATACAGTGGAAAACTGCTGCGATACTCGATTATCCGAACTCAAGATCTTTACACAAAACACCCGTGCCGCGCATTGGCGGATTAGGTCTGCTGTTGGGTGCAATGTTGTCATGGTGTCTTTTTGCAGTTAATCTGCCTGTTTCTGTTTGGCTGAGTATAATCGTACTGATCAGCATCTCAATCGCGGACGATCTCTGGAAAATGCCTGTATGGAGCCGGTTATGCGTGCATAGTCTGGCCGCAGCTGTATTTTCATTTTTAACCCTGGACACACAAGACTGGCATATTCAGATATGCCTTCTACTGACGATCATCTGGATGACGAATCTGTATAATTTCATGGATGGATCAGATGGACTGGCCGGCGGCATGACGCTGATCGGTTTTGGTTATTACGGGCTGGCCGCCTGTTTATCAAACAATTCCGACTTTACTGTGATCAATTTCTCGATTGCGGCAGCCGCGCTTGGTTTTCTGTTGCATAATTTTTATCCGGCGCGCATTTTTCTCGGCGACTCCGGATCCATCCCACTTGGCTATCTGGCTGCTGTGATAGGCTTTCTTGGCTGGCTGCATGAATTATGGTCTCTATGGGTTCCACTGCTCATCTTTTCACCATTCATAATCGATGCTTCGGTCACACTGATCAAACGCCTCTGTCGCGGTGAAAAAATCTGGGTGGCGCACCGGAGCCATTATTATCAGCGACTTGTACAAAGCGGCCTGGGACACCGGAATACCGCGCTTCTCGGTTATGCGCTAATGTTTGCCGCCGGCGCCTGTGCTGTCTGGATGAATACTCAGGATCTGACAGTGCAATCCATTATGGTTGCAGCTTGGGGCGGTCTTTATCTGGGATTGATGCTAATGTCGGATCTGAACCACAAGCCTTATTCGAACGAAAACACAAAACAATAACATGATTGGAAACAAGTACGGGATACGTTCTGTTATTGCATTCACCCATGACCTGATCGCCGTAGCGGCGTCCTGGTTGTTTGCTTTTCTGTTATATGCCAATTTCAGAGTTGCCAATATTCCTTTTACGCTATTAGGCGATATCCTGTCATGGATTTTGCCGGTGCAAGCTGTGTTTTTCCTGTGGTTTGGTTTATACCGGGGGCTGTGGCGTTATGCCAGCTTGCCTGACCTGAAGCGCATCACCGTTACGGTGCTGTTAAGCGCTGCACTGGTTACGAGCATTTTCTGGCAACTGGCGCTCCTGAGCACCGTTCCGTATTCCGTCAACGTACTCGCTCCAATCCTACTGCTACTGATCATGGGGGGCAGCCGCCTGATTTATCGCGCCTGGAAAGAACGTCGTTTGTATAGTCTGAAAAATTATGAAGGTAAACTGGTTCTCATTCTTGGCGCCGGAAATACGGCACTGAACCTGGTAAAGGATCTGGCGAGCAATCAGGACTGGCATGTCGTAGGCATGCTCGACGACGACCCCCGGAAACTAGATACGCGCCTGCACGGCGTACGCGTTCTAGGCACTATCGATGACCTGCCGTACTGGGTTCACAAGCTGAACGTAGGACATGTCATTATCGCCATGCCGTCGCTTTCGCATCGCGCCCACCGCCATATCCTGGAAATGTGCTCGGAAATGAGTGTCAAAGCGATGATCATCCCGTCATACCAGGACCTCATTAACGGAAAAACAACGGTCTCGCAGATTCGTGAAATTCAGCTGGATGACCTGCTCGGCCGGGAACCGGTTGTACTGGATGACGAGGGACTGCATGGTTTGCTGACCGGGAAAACCATTCTGGTTACCGGCGCGGGCGGCTCCATTGGCGCTGAGTTATGCCGCCAGATTATCGCCTTCCAGCCCGCACATCTGGTTCTGCTCGAACTCAATGAATACGCTCTCTATTGCACGCAGGAAGAATTCCAGACAAATTTCCCTGACACAAGCATGTCCTTTGTTATCGGCGACATCAAAGACAATGCGCGCCTGCAACAGATTTTCGCGCAATACCGGCCATCGGTGGTGTTTCATGCCGCAGCTTATAAACACGTGCCGTTGATGGAGCATGAAAATGCCTGGCAGGCTGTTTTGAATAACGTCATGGGCACTTATACATTGGCTAACAACGCGATCCATTACGATGTTGAGAAATTCGTTCTGGTATCCACCGACAAAGCAGTGAACCCGGTCAACACCATGGGTGCCAGCAAACGGCTTGCAGAAATGGTTTGCCAGGCAATGCAGCAGTCGACATTAAATCAGCGGCATGGCACCTGTTTCGTCATGGTGCGTTTTGGCAACGTTCTCGGCAGCGCCGGCAGCGTTATTCCCAAATTCCGCAAGCAAATCGCCGAAGGTGGACCGATCACGGTAACGCACCCGGATATGACGCGTTATTTCATGTCCATACCCGAAGCCGCGCAGCTGGTGTTACAGGCAGGCCTGATGGGTGGCTTGAAAGGCGGCGGAGAAATTTTTGTCATGGACATGGGCGATCCGGTCAAAATCACCGAACTGGCGAGCGACCTGATTCGTTTGTCCGGTCTGGGCGAGGATGATATCCGTATTGTATTTACCGGCCTGCGTCCAGGTGAAAAACTGCACGAAGAGCTGCTGTCAGCGAACGAAAATACCGTGCCTACGCCACATGCAAAATTACGCATCGCACAGGCGCCCGAAGTCAATGAACAGTGGCTGGCGGCGCTGATTACGCGTTTCGAGAAAATCAAAGCACTGAACGATGCCGAAGCACGCGCGGAACTGGCGCG
>JADZAR010000179.1 GCA_020852475.1 Nitrosomonas sp. | reverse complement strand
AGGCGGCTGTTTTTTCAGGATCATTCCAGTACCCCATTGAGACCAGTGCGCCACGATGCACGAGTTCTCCGGGTTCGTCAGGTACGCATTGGGAGCCATCTTCACGCAGAACCAGAATTTCAGCATTCGGAATTGCCTTTCCAATGGAATCCGGGCGTTTGTCGATTTCATTAGGCGGTAGATAAGTCGAACGAAATGCTTCTGTCAATCCATACATTAAGAAGATCTGTGTATCAGGCAAAGCACCACGAAGCTGATCAAGTGTAGTACGTGGCATTGCACCGCCAGAGTTTGTAATATATCTTAACGTTCTAACACCGCCCCAATTCAACTGAGCCAATTGAATCCATAGCGGTGGAACCGCTGCAAGTCCAGAGATATTTTCCATTTCGACAATACGAATAATGTCTCTGGGCAATAGATAATTCATCAAGACATTGGCTGCGCCGACATGAAACGCTGTGGTTAATTGACTTAAGCCATAATCAAAACTGAGCGGCAGCACGGAAAGAATTCGATCTTCAGGCTGATTGCGCAGGTATTCCGACACACTTTTTGCACCTGCAATAATATTGCGATGAGAAAGCACAACACCTTTGGGTTTACCCGTACTGCCGGATGTATACAGTATTGCGGCCATATCGCTATCAATAACACGAAAAGGCTTCTGATCGAACTTAACAGAAAAACAATCGCCCCAGGAAAGCAGATTAAGTCCTGGAATTTGAGGTAGATTTTCGGTACTGTCGACTATAATGACCGAATGCAGGTCATGACAGGCAGGCAATGCATCGCTGAGCAGTTTAAATCGCTCTGCCGAAGTGACCAAAATCCTGACATTACAGTCAGCCATGATGTATCTGACCTGATCCGGCTTCAACAGCGGGTTTATGGGCACAAAAACACCACCAGCCGCATTTGCAGAAAATAATGCCACTACGGTTTCAATACGCTTCTCAAGATAAACTGCGACACGTTCATGATGCGATAGTCCTGCTGCCAAAAAACACTGGGCGCATCGTTCGATTGCATAAGCAATTTCTTCGTAGCTTTTTAGTTGCCCTTGATAGGAAAGTGCTTCTGCATGAGGTGATCGATTTGCAGAATGATAAATCAAGTCATGTACTAAATTAACCACTCGTTAGCCACCTGTTTCGTCTATTTTTAGAAAAATTCTGATAAATCCGCATCCTAACGTTTTAATGGTTAAGAGTCCATGGCATGACACGCTCATTTCAATCCACACCGATTCATTAAATCATAAAGCGTAGGACGACTGACACCAAGCAGCTTTGCCGCATGTGCCACATTGCCATCAACCCTTGCCAATGCCTTAATCACAGCCTTGCATTCTTCCTGTTCGCGCAAGGCTTTTAAATTAAGTAATTCCATATCATTATTTTCGACCTGCAAACCCAGATCCTGCGGTGTGATGACTGAATCTTCGGCCATTATAACGGCGCGCTTGATGCAATTTTCAATTTCACGCACATTGCCGGCCCACTGATTTTTTTCAATCGCTGCCAATGCTTCCTGGCTGAAACTCAATGTTCCCTTCCCTTCTTTTGCACAGAACTTATTTTTAAAGTGATGCGCCAATAGGATTGAATCACCGACTCGTTTCCTGAGTGGTGGGATTGAAATGACAATCTCACTGAGTCGATAATAAAGGTCTTCACGAAATTGTCCTTGCTTCATCAGCTCATCGAGATTTTGGTGTGTCGCGCAGACAATGCGCACATCGACCGGAATTTCTTCACGACCACCAACACGTTCGATTACTCTTTCCTGTAAAAATCGAAGCAATTTCGCCTGTAACTGAAAAGGCAAATCTCCTACTTCGTCAAGAAAAAAAGTGCCACCGTCTGCCAGCTCTATTTTTCCAAGGGTTTGTTTTGCAGCCCCTGTAAAAGCACCTTTTTCATGCCCGAACAACTCGCTTTCCAAGAGAGTTTCAGGGATAGCGGCACAATTAATTGCGACAAATCGTCTGTTTTTACGATTGCTTAGATTATGCAATGCTCTTGCCAACACTTCTTTTCCCGTTCCGCTTTCGCCCAAAAGTAACACTGTGACATCAGATGGCGCAACTTTCTCTATGATACGACAGGCTTTCAGCAATTCAGCATCTTTTGTGATCAAACCGTCAATAGGCGAGCTGCTTTGCGTCAGATTCAGTCGTTTATTTTCCTGTTGGATGGCGTGTAAATAAAATGCACGTTGGACGACGAGCTTGAGCATTTCGGGATCAAAGGGTTTTTGTTGAAAATCATAGGCACCTATCTCAATGGCTTTCAGCGCATTGACATGATCTTGATTCCCGGTTAATACGATAATTTTTGTATCGGGGGCGAGTGCAAGAATCTGTTTTAATGTCGCAAGTCCCTCGGTTGCGCCATCTTGATCGGGAGGTAACCCAAGATCCATAGTAATAACCGCAGGTTCATGACGCCTTACCATAGCCAGCGCGGTCTCGCGGTCTGATGCCACCGAAACAGTATACTGATCAAAAGTCCAACGCAATTGCTTTTGCAAGCCTAGATCATCTTCAATAATCAGTAATTTTTTTTTATCCCGATTTTCCGCCATGGATTAAACCTATACGTTTACCTGAATCGACATACAGCATGTTTTGTATTATATACATACGCCAATCTTGTCAAAAAACAATGTAATCCTATTAATGATCTTTATTTCTTGAATTTGACTCTTTAAAGATCAACAAACGGCCAATCATCAAAACATGTAGAAATTCGTGCCTATGCAGGCGATACAATAGTGTTCGGGGTGCTTGCAACGTGTTGTTTCAAATAGATATAAAAAGTTGTTCCGATCGATTCCTGGGTAACTACTTCCAATTTGCCGCCAAGCTCATGGATATACTCTCTGCTTTCAAAAACACCGATACCCATACCTGCCGATTTTGTAGACTCAAAAGGTTTGAAAAGCCTTTTCTGGACAAACTCTTCGCTCATACCATGTCCGGTATCCCTCACCTCGATCACCGCTTGAAAATGCTCAGCATATAAGCGGACTCTGACCGAACCATCTTTAGGCGTCGCTTCAATGGCGTTCTGAATAATGTGACTTATTACACGACTGAGTCGTGTTTTTTCTGCAGAAACAATGAGTTCATCATGACAACTTTCAAAAACAGGTCTGGGCTCGAAAATGGATTTACTTTCGACAATATGCTCTAGAAGTTTATTCAGGGAAATGAGTTCGGTTTTATCCGGTGCGTTGCCTTTGCTCAGTTTTTCCAGCAAACGCTTCATTTTTCCAACCGAAAGATTCACCGTTTGAATCATATCTTCTTGAAACTCTGGATTGTATTTATGTTTATCAGCATTAGACAATAACAGGGAAAGCTGAAAAATCAGATTTTTTAAATCATGAACGACAAAGGTAGACATTCGATTAAACGATTCAAATTGTCTGGCAATCATCAGCGCGCGCGATGCTTCTTCCTGCGCCAGATAACTCACGGCTTGCTTACCGGCGATTTTGAGCAGATCACGTATCTCCCAGTTCAGTTTTATGGCGCTTCTAGGTTTTATCAAAAGCACAAAACCGAATAATTCGCCATGCAGTAGCAAGGGCACGACGAATCGGACTTCCGGCATATTTTGCAGCCAGTCTGGAATAATTAAAGGCGCATAAAGCCCAGGGGTTTTATGATATTCGCTTAAATCAATAACCCACTCTTTTTCTTCCAGAAAACTACAAAGCGAACTATCGACCTCTACTAATTCCGTAATAGCGGACATGTTTAGGTGATGTACAAGGCCATAATGACCCGCTTCATGTTTCATCCACAAACTGCCCCCTGGGCTTTCGACCAATTGCGCGAGCGATTGAATGACGCGTTCTTTTAATTCACCCTTCTGTTCCGCCAGTGTAGCCGTGAAACGTAACCATTCTTCGCGGTAATCGTAGTTGTAGCTGTAGAAATGCTTACTGATCGAGACTTTCAGCCAGGAGCGGATAGTGCCTGAAAATATAATCCCGATCAGCAGCAAAATGGCGCCGAATAAAAAACTCATTTGCAGTACGATGCCCCAGCTCTCGCCAGAAAAACGCAGGTAGTAACCAACTCCAGCCATAAGAAGCAGATATGCGGCGGTGCCAAACAAAGCCGCGCTGTAGAAGATAATCTGCCGTGAAACCGAAATGCCTACAGCCCACTGTGGATTACGCGCAGCAGAAATGGCTATAAATGGAACAACCAGCGCATTTATAATGCCCCTGGCATTCCAGAGATCAAGATTGATGCTCCTAAATAGCAATGCATCACTGTACAGATAAAAATCGTAAATAAATATCGCACCGATACCTAAACAAATAAACTTGATTCCCCAGCGTTTTTCAACAGGAGAATTTCGGTAGAATTGCTCCACGAGCGTAATACCGATAATTGCAATGACGACATTGCCAACAATACTGGCTAGTGTTGTTAGCGGTAAACCTGGAAATATTGAGTCACTGCGATAAACAAAAAGCGTGTAACAAATCAGCACTAAATAAACAGACGCGATTGCAATAACCGAGATTCTGATTTTTGGAATCCGTGCGGTGTTTCGCTTTTGCTGAAATGGGCCAATAAGTGCTATAAGAAATGCCGACCATCCCGCACTGCGCAGGATTTCAAGAAGATTGGCTACAGCGGTGAATGAAAGATTCCAGTTGATGTTAATGACTGTCGAGAAAGCCCATGCAGCCGAAAGCAGACACGCGACAGATAATATCATCCCATACAGACGGCCACGCCAACTGGTAATTAAAAGAACAAACAGAAAAAAGAAAGCTAGAGCAGCCGTTGAATAACTTATTGTCGCTATATCGGTCCACATTGTTGTTTTCCGTGTTTCTGATTAGCAGTTATCGGCTGCCTTTTCTTAGCAATACCACTTCAACTGTCAGGATGAGAATGACCAAGTCGAGGAATAAACTGTGATTCTTAACGTAATACAGGTCATATTGTAATTTTTCAATCGCATCTTCTATAGAAGATCCATAGGGATAACGTACCTGCGCCCATCCGGTTATGCCCGGTTTAATACTATGCCTAACGTTGTAGTAAGGCACTTGCGCGGTAAGCATATCAACAAAATAAGGGCGCTCCGGACGTGGCCCCACAAAACTCATTTCATTTTTTAACACATTGACGATTTGGGGTAATTCATCGATACGCAATTTGCGTATGACATTACCGATTCTTGTAATACGAGGATCATCAGAAGCCGCCCATTGCGGTTTTTTGTCTTTTTCAGCATTTTTCAGCATGCTCCGGAATTTTAAAACCATAAATGTTTCTCCATTTTTTCCAACTCGTTCCTGTCGGTAAAAAATGGGAAAACCGTCTTCCAATATGATTAACAAAGCAGTAATCAACATCACCGGCAGCGTTGCCAATAATAAGGTGGTACTTGCCAGCACATCGAAAACGCGTTTCATCAATGATCTAGAAAAGCTTTGATCAAACCCGCCACCAAAAACCAGCCAGCTGGGATAAAGTGAATCCATGCGGATATACCCGCATTCTCTTTCAAAAAATGTGGCAATATCGATAACGCGAATGCCGTGCATTTTGCATTCCAATAGCTCCTGAATTGGAAAATAGCCGCCTCTTCGCTCCTGAGGCGCAATGATTATTTCATCAGCTTTATACTTTTGTGCAAGGGTATAGAGAGATTGCTTTTCGGATATAACCAAAGTGGCGGGAACATGACATTCTTCACCGGGATTTTGAATAAAACCCACAATTCTGGGCTGCTGGTGCTCCAGATAGTTATCATCCCGGTAAAAAAGCTCATTGGCGTTTTTACCTGTTCCCAAAACTAAAGTGCGCGGCTTCAGAATCGACGAATTAAACCATTTATACAGAATAATTCTGAGAATCAATATTTCAAAAAACGCCAAAGTCATGGCAGTAAGCAGCGTCCCGCGGCCAATATATATTTGCGGGAAGATATAGAAAATCAGTATCAGCAACCCAAAGCATAATGCCAAAGACGGCATAAGACGGAATAACGTCGTATTGATCGTTCGGTTCAGATTAGAGTGATACATACCCATCACTGCCATGCTGAACATCATGATCAGTGCAAAAATTAAAGCCTCAATCAGTAGATTTTTCAAGAAAATATCTGATAGCGCCTGCGAATCCGCAAATCGCAGTTGTAGGCCAATGTAAAATGCGGCCAATAATAATAAAAAGTCTGCGCTGACAATCAAAAGGGAAAACTTCGAAATATAATGATTATGAATCTTGAACAATTTTCCACTCCAGCTTTTTATAGTAAATTTGAGGGATATTCTAAACCGAGATAATCCATTTTACATCACCGATTGATCGGCTTGTATAGCGTCGGTATGCTGACTTTAGCGTTCAAATGTAATTACAGTTTTTACTGTTTTTGAAGTTAAAGACGATTTGTGCTAGCTCAACAGCAAATCATCGTATATTAACGCGTATCGGTATTTGAATTCAGGCGGGACAGTTTTTATTCAAAAACAGAAATCACTGAGTAGTAATAGCACATTATGAATCAAACTGTTGCATAAATGCTTATTCTACCGAAGAATTCGTTTGTTTTCCAGACAGCTATTGTCTTTGAATTAGTTCTATATGCATCAAATTGGCTTCCACGAATTTTATAGGCCATGTTCTGATTTGAAAATCACTGCAACCATTTTACGGATGATTTGCCATAAAAAAACACAATATAAGATGAAAATCTCAAACATATAAACGGAAATTGGGAATATTTTTGATTTTTATACTGAGTTCTCGGTTAATTATGCTTACTGTAATAGAGCGGCAAAAAAATTCTTTCATAAAATTTTTATTGGTATCAGTAAATGCTTGAGTTGCGCCATATTCACAAGTCTTACTCCGAGAGATATCCGGTGCTTTCCGATATATCTTATTTTCTTAAGCCTGGAGAGTATGTCGCCATCATGGGTGATTCCGGTGTGGGCAAATCAACTTTGCTGAATCTTATCGCAGGATTGGACAGCCCTGATTCAGGTGAAGTATTCGTCAATAATACAAAGATTTCAGCATTGAATGACCAGGATGCAACGTTGCTGCGAAGAAAAGAATTCGGTTTTATTTTTCAGTCATTCCATATCCTGCCGCACCTGACGCTACATCAGAATGTTGCATTGCCATTGCTGTTAAATGATCTGCCTGTTGATCGCACTGATGTTCTCCTGACTGAAGTCGGTTTACGGGGACGTGGAAATGATTTTCCTCGACAACTGTCGGGAGGGGAATTACAGCGTGTAGCCATCGCACGCGCGCTGGTGCATCGACCAAAGCTTGTATTGGCTGATGAACCCACCGGCAATCTGGATCCGGACACTGCCTACGGAATTCTGCAGTTGATACGCCGTGAAATCAAGAAAAATGGCGCATCTGGTATTTTAGTGACGCATTCCAGGGTGGCAGCAGCAACTGCGGATCATGTGCTGATATTGACCAAACACGGTCTGCTACCGGCGGCGACAAATACCGGCTTATGAAATTACTGCGGTTATCCTGCTGGCTGTTGCAAGGTGAATGGCGCGCCCGGTTTGTACAAATCATTGTTGCCGTGATTGCGATTGCGATGGGTGTGGCGTTGGGATTTTCAATTCATTTGATCAATTCAGCAGCACTGAATGAATTTTCAGCTGCGAATAAAAGCCTCTCAGGTCAATCCGATATGCAGGTTTATGGCAAGCACGGATTTTTTGATGAAACCGTTTATCCAAAACTGGCGCGGTACGAAGGTGTAAAACTGGCAAATCCAGTACTGGAATTCACCGCAACAGTATCGGCAAAGCTTGAAAACCGGAATGATCACCAGCTGAAAATTCTGGGGATTGATGTCTTGCGCGCGGCGGGCATATCACCCGATTTGCTGGGTATTCCTGCTGAAGGCAGACCAATGGACAACTTTGCAGACGATGCAATTTTTCTGTCTCCTGCCGCAATGGAATGGTTGAATCTTGAGCAGGGCGATGTATTGCATCTTAACGTTGGTCTTGAGTCCATCGCGCTGCGTGTAGCGGGGGGACTGGCCCGCGCGCGCGCGGGCCAGCGTATTGCAGTCATGGATATCGGTACAGCACAATGGCGCTTTCATTATCTTGGCGTTCTGTCCAGAATTGAGCTTAAACTGGAACCCCATATTCATCACGAGGCTTTCAAAGAAAAACTGACGCGCGAACTCGGCGAGCAATTTTATGTTTCCGAAATTACCGATCAGGAAACGCGTATCGCCAATATGTCACGCGCCTATCGAATCAATTTAAATATGCTCGCGCTGGTGGCGTTGTTTACCGGCTCTTTTCTTGTTTTTTCAACTCAGGCGCTGTCAATCATGCGCCGCCGCAGTCAGTTTGCGTTTTTGCGCGTCCTGGGTTATACCCGACGCCAATTGTTGCAGCAAATTCTTACCGAAGGCATGGTGCTTGGTACAATAGGCGCCTTACTCGGATTAGTGCTGGGTTATGGCTGTGCGGTTATTGCAATCAATCTGCTGGGCGGGAATTTGGGCAGTAATTTTTTTCCCGGAATACAGCCCAGTATTTTTATCAATCTGCAGGATGCCACCCTGTTTTTTATCATTGGTTTAAGTGTCACTGTATTAGGCGCTATTCTGCCAGCCAGAGAAGTGGTCAGTGCAAATCAGGCCGGCGCACTTAAATCAGGTAGTGAAGACAGCGCGATGAATCGCACGCTACGCTCACGCGCTGCATTGTTGTGTTTGTCTATCGGAATTCTACTGACACAACTGCCCCCGGTGTATGAATTACCCATTTTTGGCTACATAGCCATTGCGCTGCTGCTGATCGGCGGTATCGCATTGATGCCTAGTCTGGCAAAACTGGTTTTTACCTTTTTACAGCAGTATGTCAGCCGTTATTCCAGAAATGTCATTATCCTGTTGACTGTCGCACGCCAGGCCAATGCGCCGAATCAGGCATCAATCGCGCTGAGCGGTGTGCTGGCCAGCTTCAGCCTGATCGTAGCAATGGCTGTTATGGTGCTAAGTTTCAGGATATCAGTCGATCACTGGCTGGATCACGTTCTACCCGCAGATCTATATGTGCGTGTTGCTGACATCGGCATGCAAGGCGGTTTTCAGCTGAACGAACAGCGCGCGATCAACGGATTGCCAGGTTTTGTCCGCACTGATTTTTTTCGTGTGCAAAACCTCGCGTTAAATCCGGATCGTCCGGAAATTACATTGATTGCCCGGCCGATTGATGCATCTGAACCCGATCACACATTACCTTTAATCGGTGATGTGCTAAAGCTGAGCCAGTTACCCGAAGGCGCCATGCCGCTCTGGGTGTCGGAAGCGATGGTTGATTTATACGGTTACGCCGTGGGTGAAAAGGTAAGAATTCCTGTTGGCGACACATGGCATGAATTCTCGGTTGCGGGAGTATGGCGCGATTATGGCCGACAATTCGGTGCGGTACAAATGCAATTATCCGACTATCAGGCACTGACCGGCGATTTCAGTATTAACTCGGCAGCCTTATGGCTCGATGTTGAAACGACAATGGCCGAAGCATATGCGGCATTGCAGCAGTTACCGTTCAGCAACGTGCTCGAAATTACACAATCGCAACAAATTCGTGAATCGAGTCTGGCGATTTTTGATCGCAGCTTTGCCATTACTTATGCATTGGAAATCGTTGCTGTAATCATTGGGCTGTCAGGTGTTGCGGCGAGTTTTTCGGCGCAGATGCTGGCTCGAGCGAAAGAATTCGGCATGTTGCGGCATATCGGTGTTACACAACGCCAGATTACACTCATGCTCGCTGCGGAAGGCTGTTTTCTGACACTTTTAGGTGTGACATTAGGCTTTATACTGGGTCTTGGTATCAGTTTAATTCTGATTTTCATTGTCAATCCACAGTCCTTTCACTGGACGATGCAACTTCACATGCCGTGGAACTGGCTTTTATTGATATCAATTGTGATGCTAGTCAGCGCCTCATTGACCGCCTGGCTCGCCGGCCGGAAAGCATTGGCCGGCAGTGTTGTCCGTACGGTACGGGAGGACTGGTGATAAACAGTTTTATAAAAAAGATTCGATTAGCCTTATTTTTTCTGTTCAGCATTTTGTGGCTATCCACCGCCGTGTCGCAGCAATCTGTTAAAGACAGTCAGTTTGCAGTCGTTTCGCCCGGTCATGCATTGATATTTCCGCAAGATTACGGCGCTCACCCCGATTTTCGCATTGAGTGGTGGTATGTGACCGGTTGGCTGGAAACCGAAGATAAAAAACCTTTTGGTTTTCAAATTACTTTTTTTCGCTCCGCTACCGGCCATGATCCAGAGAACCCGAGTCAATTTGCACCAAAACAACTGGTCATTGCACATGCAGCCATCTCTGATCCGACGATCGGACGGCTGATCTACGATGAGAAATCTGCACGCGCTGGATTTGACCTGGTTTACGCCAAGGAAAACAATACTCATGTCAAGCTTGACGATTGGTATTTCCTGCGGGATTCAAAAGGACACTATCAAACGGAAATCAGCGCTGACAAATTCGGTATGCAGCTCTCATTGAAACCGACACAAAAAATGCTGCTACAAGGTGAAAACGGCTTTTCCCGTAAAGGCCCGAATATCGAACAGGCGAGTTACTATTACAGTGAACCCCATTTAAAAGTAACCGGATCCATCAGACATCAGGGGAAACGCCTAACTGTAAGCGGCCATGCTTGGCTTGACCACGAATGGTCATCCGAACTCCTAGACTCCCGCGCGGATGGTTGGGATTGGGTCAGCATGAACCTCTTTGACGGCTCTTCATTGACGGCTTTTCAGATACGCGGAAAGGATGGCGAAAAACTCTGGGCCTATGCCAAACTCAGGAGTGCCGCCGGTGAAGCCCGGTTTTACAACACGGATCAAGTAGAATTTTTACCACAACGCGTTTGGCAATCACCACATACCAATGCGGTTTATCCGGTTGAGATGCATGTCCGTACCGGCGAATCTGAATGGCGCCTAACTCCCCTTTTTGATGATCAGGAGCTCAATTCACGCAACACAACAGGTGCAGTATATTGGGAAGGTGCAATCAGAATCTTCCAGGAACAACGAGCTGTCGGACAAGGCTATCTTGAGCTGACAGGATATGAAAGCGCATTAGATTTGTAAAATGCTTTGTTTAGTTTATAATCATTGAATTACAGCCTATTCTTAAAAAATTAATTTAAATTTTTCTTCTCAACTTTTGAAAAACATTGTTTTTAGATGACTATTTTATAAATAACGTGTTTATCTAAATAGCTAGAATGAGAAGTTGCGATATTTCCCATGAATTGCATTTGACCCAACCGCTGTTAAACGTATTAGCGTTATCATGATTTTGAAAGGATAAATTCAATGTTTGCTTTGATACTGACTGGAAAAAAAAGGCGCTTAACCCTGACTGTATTGTTGCTGCTGCTGAGTTTTCTCCCTGCCAGCCAAGTATGGGCCAATCCACGATATGCATCTATCGTGATGGATGCTAATACAGGTGAGGTACTGCACGAATCCAGTGCTGACGCAAGCCGCTACCCGGCTTCCCTGACCAAAATGATGACACTCTATATGTTATTTGAAGCTTTAGAACGCGGAAAAATGACTTTGAATACACGGATGCCGGTATCCGCACATGCGGCATCAATGCCACAGACAAATATCGGACTGCGTACAGGAGAAACGCTCAGTGTGCGAGACGCCATTCCTGCGCTGATTGTGCGTTCCGCCAATGACGCTGCCGCAGTCGTAGCCGAAGCGCTTGGTAATACGGAATCCAATTTCGGCAACATGATGACGCAAAAGGCACGTCAACTAGGTATGACTGCAACAACTTTCCGCAATGCTTCAGGCTTGCCCAATACCGCACAAAAAACCACCGCCCGCGATATGGCGAGACTGTCTTCCCGGTTAATGAAAGATTTTCCCCAGTACTATCATTATTTCTCTACACCATCGTTTCACTACAAAGGAAAAACCTACAACAGCCATAACCGAATGGTTAGAAATACCCAGGGTGTAGATGGACTGAAAACCGGCTTTATACGCGCCTCCGGATTTAATGTCGCCACTTCAGCAAAGCGTAATAACCGCCGTGTCATTGCTGTCGTTATGGGTGGAAACTCTGCAGCGGCACGTGATCAGCATATGGTTCAATTGTTGGATCGCAGTTTTAATCAGGCTGCGTCAAAACCAGGAAACAGGAACCAGCATGCTGAAAGGATAATCGCTAAAGCACCGATTCCGGTTGCTAAGCCCTCAGTTGCCTTGGCACGCACCAACAGCCCAGATCCGGCTGCAATTCTTCGTGGTGAGAAGCCGACATCATCGAATCATTCCGCCAGCGTTGCAAGCTATGTCACACCAGCATCGTTTACCCCAGCTTCCTCCACAACAAGAGTGAATCAAAATATACCGCTGTCACATCACGATAGCTGGGCAGTGCAGATTGGCTCCTATTATGAACAAGAGCGCGCACGCGCGCAGGCACAAGCTGCAACCCGATGGGTAGCAGGTAAAGTATCGGTTGTTGAAGTCGAAATCAGCAACCGTAGGATGTATCGCGCCAGACTGGTCGGCTTCCAGAAAAAACAGGCACATACCGTTTGCCAGAATTTGTCACGCCAGGGGATGGATTGTCTGGTAGTACGCGCACAAGGCTAGCAAGCTAAAGTAGTCCTTTTACTCTACGTTCTCGACGTAAATGCGTTTTATGCAAATATAAGTAAAAGCTATATTGTGATTAAATGTTGAAATTGATCTGTAAATTTTATTGAATTATTTTTAATCAGAAAGTTAAGTGCTTTTCTGTTCATAAAAAATATTTGTTATCAGCTAATTGAAAAAATCAACAATTAGCCATGACATAATCTAAATAAAATATCACTTACAAAAATTTCATCCAAACTTGAAGTATCTGATCCTCTTAAAAATACAATTAAACTGCATTGTCTAGTTTTGCCAGAAAACTGACAAAGACTGCGTCCATTTTGAAGTCGGCCACACTACTTGCTGCAAAAAACTGAGTCCTTGCTTACAAATTGTTCTTTATGAAAAAAACCATCAAAAAGCTGCTCGTGCCGACACTATCACAGGACAACGAGCCCAAAAAACCGCACAGTATTGCTTATACCGATTGGGGAGATCCTGATAATCCTCATGTCGTTATTTGTGTCCACGGACTGACGCGCAACTGTCGAGACTTTGATTTTTTGGCCGCAGCACTATCCCCTTATTGCCGGATCATATGTCCCGATGTTGTTGGGCGAGGCCAGAGTGATTGGCTTGAGGATGCACACGACTATGATTACTATCCACTGTATCTTTCTGATGCAACAACACTGATTGCGTTCATTCAACGCCAATACAAAAATCCGATAAAAATCGACTGGATTGGCATATCAATGGGTGGCTTGATCGGCATGATGATCGCGATACAATCCGAGTTCAAAATCAACAAGCTGGTGATGAGTGATATTGGCCCACTAATTCCCGTAGCTGCTCTGAAAAGAATGGCGGAATATGTCGGAAAAGATATTCGCTTCGATAATCTTGAAGCATTTGAAGCCTACATCCGAAAAATTTCAGCACCGTTTGGACCGCTCACCGATGATCAGTGGCGGCATCTGACAATACATAGCGCGCGATTGCACAGCGATGGTACTTATGGCTTCTACTATGACCCCAAAATATCCACCAGTTTTAAAGCACATGCACTCCTGGAAGATATCAATTTATGGCAGTACTGGGATATGCTGCAAACGCCAACGCTGGTGATACGGGGGGCCGAATCCGATGTATTACTTGCCGAAACGGCACTGGCAATGCAGGCAAGGGGCCCCAAGGCTAAAATAATCGAATTACCCAATATTGGTCATGCACCGATTTTATTGGATGAAAAACAAATGGCGATCGTGAAAGATTTTTTATTCGGCGATTAAACTTCCATTCGGTTTTAATAAGAACAAATTCTTTCATCAATCTTTTCACTTCATTTCAAGTTCTTCTTAATAATCATTTCAATCTTCCGATGTCAATCAGGTCTGCCCGCTCAGAGGATTAACTGCTTTGTGGAGAGACAGCTTTTCATTCACTAATCGGTAAGATGGATGAGTAAAGATGATTCATCCAGATTGTTTTCAAGGAGAAAAAATGAAAAAACTTTTGATTTTAACTATTCTGATAGTTTTGTTTTCTGGTCAAGCCTATGCCGCTGTCGACATCAATACCGCAACGCAAGCTGAACTTGAAACACTTCAAGGTATTGGCCCTGCCAAGGCAAAAGCGATTATCGAATATCGCGAGAAGAATGGCTCATTTGTCTCAGTAGAAGGCCTGGCGGCAGTTGCCGGTATCGGTCCTGGAACAATAAAGCAACTGGGTGACAGTGTTACTGTTGGTAATCCGCAGATTGCCGAAACAACAGCAGCTGTTACAAAGCCACAAGAGTAACCTTACAGAACAAAGCCCTCAGGAGTAATCCTGAGGGCTTTTTCATTTCCGCTCAAAAGATTGATCATTTTCACAATCTACAAACAGTATTTCAATTTAAAATAGCATGCTTTTGCCTATTTAAATCATGACGAATTGATCAATGGAAAAAATCCGATTATCGAAACTGATGGCAGAACAAGGCATGTGCTCGCGGCGTGAAGCAGATCAATATATTGAGCGCGGCTGGGTTTTTGTTGATGGAAAAAAAATAGCCGAACTGGGCAGCAAAATTTTCCCTACCCAGAACATTACATTACACAAACTCGCTGTCTCACAACAAACTCAGCTTGTTACAATTCTACTCAATAAACCTGTCGGTTATGTGTCCGGGCAGGCAGAATCCGGGTACTTGCCTGCAATTCATTTAATCACGCCGGAACGGCAGTTTTGTGAAAAATCACCTAGCTTGCAATTCAAAAAAACGCACCTCAAAAATCTGGCGCCAGCCGGGCGTTTGGATATTGATTCGCAAGGATTGCTGGTACTGACTCAGGACGGACGCATTGCCAGGCAATTAATTGGCAGCGAATCCGCTATAGAGAAAGAATATCTGGTCAGAGTCAAAGGTGACCTTCCACCTGAAAAACTGGCATTACTCAATCACGGATTATATCTCGATGGAAAAGCATTAAAACCTGCACAGGTCAGTTGGCAAAATAAGGATCAACTACGTTTTATTTTGCGCGAAGGCAAGAAACGCCAAATACGCCGTATGTGCGAAATGGTCAATTTACAGGTTACCGGCCTGAAGCGCGTACGGATCGGAAGAATCAGATTGAGTAATCTGCCGGAAGGGAAATGGCGATATCTCGGAAACAAAGAGCATTTTTGATTACAGCTCAGCATCCCCTATAAACTAAAGCGTGATTTTTGCTTAAAATCGGATAATTAACGGTGTTCGTGGAAACAGATCATTAAAAATACAAACCTTTTTATCTATTGTTTTGCGCAATAACATCCGCTACATTTCCATATTCTGACTCCCAACTCTGGAATATCATTTCTTATCCAATTGAATACGCTTACTCGCACCCATTTATTTTTTGCCGATTTTGATTCACCACAGTCATATAAGGCACGTATAGGCATACTCAGTAAAACTGCAGAAATTGGAGAATGGTTCATGCATTTTGCTGCGGATACGACGACATGGTCGGAATATCTGTATGAATTTTATGAACTGGACAAAACTTTTGCATGTTCGACCATTCTGGAGAATACGGATTTCTACACACGCGCTGAAAAAGAAAAAATGCGCGCATTGATTGAATCCGCTACCGAGACAAAAACGGAATGCAGTGAAGAATTCATGATTGTAATGCCCGATGGCCGGCTTAAATGGCATGTCACCACGCTGCACCCTGTACTGGATTCCGATGGAAAGACCATCGGTTTATACGGTATTGTGCAAAATATCACTGCAAAGAAGGAACAAACGCGAGAACAATGGCTTTACAAACGAATCTTCGACCAGCTTCCAGCCGGATTACTCGTCAGGAATCCAGAAGAAACCTGCATTTACGCTAATCAGGCTGGCAGAGCCCTTAAAGAGCAGGCCATAACAGTATCAGCCGGAGCAGCAAAGCGCGAACATGACGACACGGCGAGCACGGCATCTGAAACGGATAGGGCTGAATCTGAAAAGAGCGCACGCCTGGAACAGTGCAAGGCAGATAAACAATCCATAATTTTTGAAGATAAGTTAACCGACGCAAAAGGCTGTGAACGGATTTTTTCGACAACGCTACTGCCGCTTCTGGATGAATCTGGCAACATCGATTATTTCATCGAGTACAGCACGGACATCACCGCCCAAAAGCAATATGAGCTTGAACGCCAGCGCATGGCTTATGTTGCGGAAAAAACCAACGGACTCGTTATGATTACTGATCCCGATCGGAAAATCATCTGGGTTAACCGCAGTTTTGAATTAATCTTAGGTTACCAGGCAAATGAGGTAATTGGACGCAATCCCGCATCTTTCCTGCAAGGACCTGAAACATCTTCAGAAACAATTCGCGAAATCTCCCGTTCATTGAAAAACACCGGCTCATTCTCGGGTGAAATTCTGAATTACACCAAACGCGGCGAAAAAATCTGGCTTTATCTCAACATTACCGCAGTCAACGACGATACGGGCAAGCTGATCAATTATGTAGCGGTCGAAAATGATATCACGCTCATTAAACTGGCCGAACAGCGATTACAACAGGCTGTGGAAAAAGAGCGCGAACTCAACCGCTTCAAAACCCAGTTTGTCAATTTGGCATCACATCAGTTCCGTACCCCGCTTGCTGCAATCCGATCAAGTATCGATCTGCTGGACCTGAAACTGGAATCCCTCGGAAATTCTCCCGCCTTCATTGAAGTCTTTCATAAACATAGGCATAGTATCACGGAAGAAACCATACGCATGACGGAACTCATGGAAAATATTCTGGATATTGGCCGCATGGACGAAGGCAAAATTGAGATTTCCAGAAAAGCTCTCCCATTCAAACAATTTATGGATACCTTCGTCCAAACAAATGTTGAAACCGGCGGACAGCGTAGAAAACTGAAATATCGCTTCGATGCGCCGGATAGTATCATCGATCTGGATGAAATTCTGATGCGGAATGTTTTACGCAACATTGTGTCAAATGCATTCAAGTATTCCGAAGGAAAACCATCTCCCGAGATGACGGTTTATTACACCGACAATACATACTTCATCCGAATTAAGGACCATGGCATCGGTATTCCGGAAAAAGATCAGCCTTTTCTGTTTCAGTCGTTTTTCCGTGCTTCAAATACCGGAAATCTTCCGGGCAGTGGATTGGGTCTCATGATTGCAAAAAAGTTACTCCTGCTTCATGGCGGGGATATTCGTTGTGAAAGTAAAGCCGGCGATGGTTGTACCGTGACAATTCAATGCGCCTGAAAAAGCAATGAAAGATATTCAGATTCTTGTTATCGAAGACGAAAAAATATTACGGGAAAACATTGCTGAAATTATTGCCCATTATGATTTTCACGCAATCACTGCATCTTCCGGTGAAGAAGGCGTCAAAATGGCAGCACAGTTTGCCCCGGACATAATCATTTGCGACATCATGCTTCCGGGAATCGACGGTTACGAAGTTTTGAACAACGTTAAGCAGCTACCCGGACTGATATCGACCGCATTCATATTTTTAACCGCAAAATCAACTCGCACAGATATCCGCACCGGTATGGACATGGGCGCGGACGACTATCTGACCAAACCGTTCACCAGGGAAGAGCTGATCAACAGCATCAAGGCAAGAGTTGAGAAACTGATCAAAATTCGCACATGCAAACTGGAAGAAGATGCTTTCATAGCATCCGCGACTGAAAGTCTTGCAAAGCTCACTAAAGCCGAACGCCGAGTACTCAGCAAAATTTCCGAAGGCTTCACCACGCCGCAAATTGCCGAGAAACTTTTTCTCAGTACAAAAACCGTTGAAAATCACCGTATGAATATTTCGCGAAAACTGTGTCTGAGTGGGCCCAACAGCTTGATAAGCTTTGCGTTGCGCTTGAAAGCCCATCATTTTGATCAATCATTCCCTGAAAAATCACCCTCACTATTCGCAGCAGACAACCAGTACACTGTTTCATAGTAGTTTCTTCTTCATTTCCACACCCAAAATAAGGGTATCCCCTTATTGTATAAAAAAAACATTCCATTATTCTTATAAATTCCAAAAGCTTTTTTCTGAAAGTGCTGTCAGAACTGAGCGCTTACTGGAAAAGCTTTTACGTATCTTAATTTAACTCTGGAGGTTTATCATGGCAACAACGTATGGAACGAGTAGTGCTGCGAGCGCGGACTACGACATGTCACTGTGGTACGACTCGAAGTACTACAAGCTGGGCATGGGTATAATGCTGGCGGTAGCGATATTCTGGATCT
>JADZAR010000178.1 GCA_020852475.1 Nitrosomonas sp. | reverse complement strand
GAATCCGCCATGGACATCATCATGCGCTTTATCGCTACACATCGCACGACGACAGAGCATCAGCTGGTCTGGTCACATCGACTCGCGCGATGACGCCAAAATCAACTGGCGATTGCATTGACCTGAAACTGAACAGCCAAGAACAGAATACGCAGTTTGGCAATTTGAATCACAGCAAAATCGTGAATAATCCATTGCATCCTACGCAAATTGCATGACATACACTGAGGAGAAAAAACATGAACAGGCTTTTTATGACATTGGGTATTACTGTATTGGGCACGACGTTATCCATGACGAGTCATGCCGACCGCATGGTGGTTTTGAAAGGAAACGCGGTTCTGCTGGCGGCTGATGATTTCTTATCCGTTTTTCCGGATTCGCCCAATTCGGTGCTATCCTGCTCGTTTAATCCGGCTGCGGGGGCCTTTGTTCCCGGGGCCTCGGCTGGAGGGATACAAATTCCGCTTCCCGGCGCAACGGATGTCAAAGTGATTGGTACGCATGCCTATGTCGCCACGTCAAATTTTGAAAACAGCGCGGCGGTGACAGGCTATGTCAAATACGACATCAGCGCGTGCGTGCCGACGGGTCCGTTTACGCCATTCCGGGCGCATGCCAATCTGGGATCCGGTGAGCTGGTGATACCCTGCGTTGAAGTCGACGGCAGTGAATACAATGTAGTCATGAATCAGCGCGGAAATTCAATGAACTGGGAAGTTCAGTTTGTTAATACCGGTTGCTACTAAGCAACGCGGTATTTTATTGCTGTTCCGTACGGCGGCCAGCATTGAATGATGCGGCAACCCAATGTCGCCGCATCATCCCCTTAACGCTTGACTCGCGTATTACTCCAGCGACTGATACGCCTTGATCAACTCAGTGTAGTGGATTTTCAGTTGCTCCAGCGCGCTTGCCGCAGTCAACCGGGACGGCTTATCGCTGCAATAGCCTTGCAGGCATCTTGCAATGCCGTCAACATCGATACCCTGCCTGCGCAGTTTTTCTTTAAACTCACGTGACAGATTTTTATCATCCAGCAGGCATTTGAGCAGATTGCAGAATCGCTCCCTGTCATCCGAAGCCCCCTCGCCACTTGCCGGGGGCAGTTTGTCACCGCCCCGGTAGACAAAGGCGCTGTGTACTTTCTCACGGGTAAATGGACGGCCTTTCAGCGTATAGCCTTCGGCGCGGAAGCGGATTTGATAAGCGCCCGACATGTCGGCGGTCAGGCTGGTTTCATAGATGCCGTCACCCGCAGCAGTCAGATGCAGCGTTTTAATCTGCTTGCCGGGCAGCATCACGCTTGCACTGACATGGGCTTTGGTCGTCAGCGGAATACCGTATTGCGTCAGCGCCACATTCAGCGTCAATTTTGCCCCCGGTTCATAACCGCTCTGACTGACACGCGTAGCCATTTTCAGATTGGAGTAGCTGTGCACCAGCACACTGTAAGGCAGGCTCGCCGCGGATACACTGGCATTGGAAACGTGCGTGACTGCCGCATGCTTCCGGCTGTATTTACCGGTGAATGCCAGAATGGCGTGCCATTTTCCTTCACGTTCCGGCATACCCAGTGGTAACGGTACATTCAGGCGATAAAAGGCCACATGCGTACCCAGCCCGTAAGTCGCGCCCGGCAGGGCAACTGTATCACCGGGGCGGACAATCTGGCCATTGGGTGTTTCCAGATAGAATTCAAGCGCCAATGGATTGGCGGACATGGCGATGACATCCACAGAAATATCGGCTTCATTGATGATGAAGGGGATGCTGGCCTTCTGTCCCGGATAGAGCACACCATCGGGATCGACCACGATATCCTCGTTGTTGACGCCGGCCTGAATCTGCAAAAAATACTTGGCCAGTTTGAAAATACTGTCTTCGCCCAGATCATCGGCCAGCAGCATGTAGCCATCGTTGGCATTGGTGACTTCATTCAGCGTGGCGGGTTCGATATTGTCCGCCTTGCCCAGTCCGATCGCGAACATCCGCCCATTGATCAGGTCAGTGACTTCATGCACATACTTGGCTGCGGTTTCCTTGCCATCGGTAAATACAATCACTGACTTGCTGTCATAGCCGGTCACGGGATTTAATCGCAGCCAGGCTCTCTCGATACCGTCGCCAATGGCGGTATTACCCGCCGGATTCGGCATGAAATTGTTGATCGCCGCTTTCATGTCGGTGCGATCCTGGTCAAACGGATTGCTCGGACTGACCGGCGCGCCGACCGGGCCGATAAAGTCGAGCACATCGTGCGGATTGTGATCGAAAGCCACAATGCCGAGACCGTTACCTTCGTGCAGAACATCAATCATGATATTGGCGGAAAAGCGCAGAATGTCGATCCGTTTACTCGAACCGGTGCCGGAAGGCCAATCCATACTGGCGGATTGGTCAAGACAGAGCATTACCGCCGCGGATGGGCGTTCAATCACATTGGCGGTAATCGGAATCACCCAGGTTTGCTCGGTTTCCGGGTTGGTGACGGTAACCGAAAACCCATCAGCCGGGGTAATCTGGTCGCCCGGCGTGGCGCCGGTGTAGGTTACCCAGAAATAGACTTCTCTGGGTATGCTGGAATCGCTCGAGGCAGGCAGGCTTTCCGCCGTGGATAACGCGGAAAAAGGCGCACCCGGCGTTGTCATGGTGAAGTTGGCGGGCCACAGGCTTTTGACATTGAAACGCACGGCGCGCGATACCGTATCACCGGCGGGAACATCGTTAAAATTCAGGCTGCTGGTGAGCAGCTCGATATCCCAGCCCGCTTCGCGCACTGCGGCAGCGGTATTGATGCGGCCATAGCCGTAGAATTCGCTGAAAAACGGATTGCCATCATAAACCGGACTGTTGGAAAAGTTACCGTTGACATCCTGCCAGCGGCCGACTGCGTTGGTTTCACCCGGATTGATCTTGACGGCCGTTTCACGCAGCAGATCGCGCACCTGTGTCCAGGTCAACTGCGGATTGGCCGACAGCATCAGCGCGGCCGTCCCGGTACACAGCGGCGTGGCGTGAGAAGTGCCGCCGAAGTTGCTGCGGTAATCCCAGGTACTGACATTCACCGCAGCGCCATTCGCCTGATTGTTAAACAGATTGCGGCTCAGCGTAATCTGATTGGTGGCGTTGTTAATCGCCGAAATGAGGTGGGATTCCGTATTGGGTCCGCCGGGATTGCCAATCATGATGGCCTGGCCATTCGCCATACCGGCGACACTATTCACCGAAATCTGATTGCCGCCCGCATTGGCAGCCGCCGACAGCGTGGTGGTTACCGTTGGCCTGCCCACTGTGCCGTGCCCTTCCGGCGCGCTGGTCGGCGTGGCGGTAAAAGCACCGTAATTGGCCGTCGGATTATGCAACGGTGCATCGCCCACATAGGCATCGTGGCTGGGCGCGCAGAACTCGGTCTGTGAACTGAAGTTACTGTAACCCGCCTGAATTTCATTCGCGCCGGCATTGTCCAGCGTGGAGGCGGCAATGGAAAAACAGCGGTTGTACATACCCCAAGGGCGATCAAAAGCCGTATCGTTGTCGTTTCCGTTATTGCCCGCGGAAAAAAACAGCAGTACGCCTTTGCCGTCACGACCGTCGTCGGTTAACGTATCAAATACCGCGGCCATGGTGCCGCTGGTCGGACTGCCGACGGCCGAGGTCAGGCCGATACTGCTGGAAATGACATCGGCGCCGGGATCAATCGGATCGGGAAAATCATCGTCATCGCTATCCGGATCGAATCCGCCAGCCCACAGGTAAATGTTGGCGTAATCGGCCTCGGTACCGGCGCGGCGTATGGCCAGCACCCGGCAATTGCCCGCGACACCGACAACGCCTTCATTCACACCGGCCACGCCGGATGGATTGTTGGCTCTGGAAGCGGCCGCGCTGGCGCAGGCAGTGCCATGTCCGCTCGCCAGATTAGTGTTGTTGGACACCATGTTGGCAAAATCAAAGGCCTGATAGATTTTGGCATTGCCGTTGGAGACAGTCCCGTTCAGATCCGGATGATTGGGATCAACGCCTGAATCGACCACACCGATAATAATGTCGGGATGGCCGAAGGTGCGGTTGATATTGATGTTGCGCAAAAACTGCCACGCATCCTGCGTATTGATGATCTGATGATCCCATTGCTCCGGAAACAGATAATCGGTCGGCGTGACGGCATCCTCTTCTTCTGTCGAAGCGAGATTAGGCTCGGCAAAATCAACTTCGTCGAGCGCCGCGAGCTGGTTGATGACATTCAGCAGATCGTAGGTCGGTAGTGCGTCTGTCGTCAGGTGATAAAGATTACCCAGCGCATTGATTTTCCGTTTGATTCTCAGTTTGAATTTTTGCGCAATCGCTTCGACGTTTTTTTGATCAACCTCCGCTTCAAACCTGACCATGATTTCATTGGTCAGCATAGCAACGCCTTTATCCGTCTGCTGAATGATCGGCAGGGCGGCCGCTTTGTTCTGCTGATGGATTTTTTCAAGAATTTCCTGACGTCTGGCCTTGCTGGTATTGGCGCCGAACGAACAGACGGCCACGCCGCTTTTCAGCAGATCATCCTTATCCTTCTCGAGTTGCAAACCGTACTCTTTTGCCACTTCACGCAAGGTTTCCTGCCGGAATTTTTCCATGGACTGCAAAGTTTTCCGTTCACCGGATTTTTTGTCCTGTTGCCGGGTTAAGTACAGCGCAACATGATTTTCATCAAGCGTGAACGGAACCTTAACCTTGCCTCGATAGTAGTAAGGCGTATTTTTCTTCAACAGGAAAAACACTTCAACCTGTTCTGCGTGGCACAGCCTGACCGCACGACGCTCCGGTTCAAAACCGCTTTTTGAGACCTCAATGATGTAACGTCCGGGTTTGAGTGGCTTCTCGGTTGCATAAAAACCCTTGGCGTTTTGACAGGAGAGCGTCAACTGCTTGTCTTGCGCATGAATAGTGATGTCGGCATCGTCGACGGGGCGGCGTTGACTGTCCAGCACTTGGACAGTCAACTGGGTTTCTTTGATGTTCATGATGTTACTCCTTTAACAATCAGCACACCGAACGTGTTGCTGGTTAAATTGCTAACCGTGAAAACTCCGGCACATCCGATTACCGGGATTTCTTCACGCTGCACCCCTTCAGACGCGATGGATTGAATGGAACACGTCGAAAAGGCGCTCAGCAATGAAAAGTCTTACTCATTCATCTAAAAGAACATTTTAAACACGATCATACAGCCATGATGTGAGATAAATCACACCGATTAAAATAGTAGCATAAACATGCAATGGCATTTTGTTTCAAGTAAAACGAGAAGCCGTATCGCGTGAGACCTTTGCACGACGTCATGAGCGGTACGAGAATAAGGCAAAAATTTGCGAAAAAGCGGAGTTTACACAGAGTAAATGAGCATTTTTCACAAATTTTTAACGCAATTATCTTGCCGCGTAGTAGCCGTGCAAAGGTCTCAGCGTTTTTGATACACGAGATTCAATCAGCAGCAGAGAAATCTCACCACCCGATCGTCTTTGCCAGTCGCAATGTGGCTTCGACGTAGCCTGACAAAGTAGAATTAATCATCGGATTTAATCGTTGTTGGCCCACTCTTTAATAACGGACAATGGCCAGACATTGCATGGCGACAAGATAAATCCTCCAGAAAATCATCGGCATGTCTTAAATATTCCAGAAAGGCTTGCGCCACTTCAGTCCATGGCGAAATGGGCGCGCAAGAACGACATGATCCTGCACTTGCATCGCGCCGGAAATTCGACCTATTCGCGGCAGAAGAACCACGGCATGAACTTCCGGGTAATCTGTAAATGGATGCG
>JADZAR010000177.1 GCA_020852475.1 Nitrosomonas sp. | reverse complement strand
TTTGCAATAATTTTTGTGTCAGTCACCGCCTTATTATGTGTAGTGCTTACTATTTTTTCCATGGTTGTCTCCGTTTATATCTGATATTAAACCAAACCAGAAGCTGCCAGACCAACAATACATACCGCATGCATTAACAGTTACTTCGGTTGTCAATCCGGAAGATATCGTTTGTCGTCGCTTCCATTACTGTGTCTTTCTTCAGTTGTTCAATTTGGCATAACCTTATCCCGGATTTAGCGCTGCAAAAATTGTCCTTTGGTCATATTTTTGAGAATGCATCCGCTTGCATTGGATGGACAGACTGTCCGGTTGGCTAGATATGGTTTGGTTCATCGTTACAATTAACGAAAGAAAAACGGTGTTGACAAAGAAAGAGGGGCATTGTCGCGGCGCTGAAAAAAATGGTTCGTACTATTCCAGGCGTTGTCCGCTGCAGCTGTTCACCGAGAAAATGGCGCGCCGCATGTAATGGTTTAACGTGAACAGATATTCCGCTAAGAGATGGCGAAACGTTTTCACAAATTTTTAGAAAAAATGTTCAGCGTGCCGGAATCGTTGTTCAATACCTTCTGTATTTTTCAATACATTGTTTTTAAATAAAATGGCTATGCTGTCCATGTCAATGGATTCAGACTCGTTTGGCTTTTTTAATGTTGATCGCTTGTGACTGTTCTGCTGAACTGTTGAAATGCTCACACTGAGAATCCATTCGACCGCGCGAAGCGAATCGATCTGCGCAGATTGGTATCAGTTAAAATATGTTGCAAATGATAACAATTATCATTTATAATACTAACCATACTGCTCTTATGCTCTCATTAAGCCCTTATCTGAGCTGTATGACCGCACCAATCAGCGCAGCAGCATGCGTAGCCGGATGATTGGAATTAGTTAGTTTAAATCTTTGACGAACTACCCAGCACACCGCTGTTTTTTTATCCTTTCTCCTTTGTGGCATTGATGGTGTGCTGGTTTTTTTTGCCTTTCTTGATGCATTGTGCGCACCGGTGTTAGCAATTATTCCCTGTGCGTATCCATGCCGCTACGCAGGCGCCGACCATTCGACTATCCCGGCATACGCCGTCAGCAAAATAACGCAGCCGAACACAATCCGGTACCACGCAAAAACTGTGAAATCATGGTTACTGATAAAGCGAATCAGGCCGCGTACGGCGATGAGCGCACTGAAGAAGGCGGCGACGAAGCCGGTGGCGAACATGCCGATATCATCGAATTCCAGGATGGCGCGGTTTTTGTAGACATCGTAAAGCGTTGCGGCGAACATGACCGGAATGGCGAGGAAGAAGGAAAATTCGGCGGCGGCTTTGCGCGACAGACCGAACAGCAAGCCGCCGATGATGGTTGCGCCGGAGCGGGAAGTGCCCGGAATCAGCGCCAGACATTGCGCGCAACCGACTTTCAACGCATGTTTCCAGTCCATGTCATCAATTTGCTCGACTTCAATCCGATGATCGCGCCGTTCCGCCCACAAGATCACAATGCCGCCGATCACCAGCGCTGTGGCTACGGATAACGGATTAAACAAATACTGCTTGATGACATCGATAAACAGCAGACCCAGCAGGGCTGCGGGCATGAATGCGATGAACAGATTCAGCACAAAGCGCTGCGCGGAGCAGTCGGAACCGATGCCCATCACGACATCGGTGATTTTCTGGCGGTATTCCCAGCAGACCGCCAGAATCGCACCCAGCTGGATTGCGATCATGAACACCTTTTCCCGATCGCTGTTGAAATCGAGCAGGTCGCCAACCAGAATCAGGTGACCGGTTGAAGAAATGGGCAGAAATTCGGTCATACCCTCGACGATGCCGAGAATCAGCGCTTTAAATAGCAGAGTGAAATCCATTTCGATGGTTGTTATTGTGTCAGTTAATGGAGTAAAGCGCCGGTCACGTTACAATTTGCTGTAAATCTCGGCGCCTTTTTCCTTGAATTCCGCCGACTTTTGCGCCATGCCCTGTTTGAGCGCTTCGTTTTCGGCGATTCCCTGGCTGGCGGCGTAATCGCGCACATCCTGAGTGATTTTCATCGAACAGAAATGCGGGCCGCACATTGAGCAGAAGTGCGCGACTTTGGCGCCTTCCTGTGGCAGCGTTTCGTCGTGAAACTGCTGCGCTTTGTCGGGGTCGAGACTCAGATTGAACTGATCTTCCCAGCGGAATTCGAAACGCGCTTTGGACAAGGCATTGTCGCGAATCTGCGCGCCGGGATGACCCTTGGCAAGATCGGCGGCATGCGCGGCGATTTTATAGGTGATAATGCCGTCTTTGACGTCGTCCTTGTCCGGCAAACCGAGATGTTCTTTCGGCGTGACGTAGCACAGCATCGCGGTGCCGTACCAGCCGATCATCGCTGCGCCGATGGCGGAGGTGATATGGTCGTAGCCGGGTGCGATATCGGTTGTCAGCGGCCCCAATGTATAGAAAGGCGCCTCGTCACAATGCTTGAGTTGCAAGTCCATGTTCTCCTTGATCAAATGCATCGGCACATGGCCAGGGCCCTCAATCATGGTCTGCACATCGTGTTTCCAGGCGATCTTGGTCAGTTCGCCGAGTGTTTTGAGCTCGGCGAACTGCGCTTCATCGTTGGCGTCATAGATCGAGCCCGGACGCAGGCCGTCGCCGAGCGAAAAGCTGACGTCATAGGCTTTCATGATTTCGCATATTTCTTCGAAGTGCGTGTACAGAAAGCTCTCCTGATGATGCGCCAGACACCATTTCGCCATGATCGAGCCGCCGCGCGAGACGATGCCGGTCATGCGTTTTGCGGTCATTGGCACATACGCGAGACGCACGCCGGCATGGATGGTGAAATAGTCAACACCTTGTTCCGCTTGCTCGATCAGCGTGTCACGGAAAATTTCCCAGGTGAGCTCTTCCGACTTGCCGTCGACTTTTTCCAGCGCCTGATAAATCGGCACCGTGCCGATGGGCACCGGACTGTTGCGAATAATCCATTCGCGGGTTTCATGAATATTCTTGCCGGTGGACAAATCCATCACCGTGTCGCCGCCCCAGCGGATCGCCCAGGTCATTTTCTCAACCTCTTCCTGTATGCTCGAACCAAGCGCGGAATTGCCGATATTGGCGTTGATTTTTACGAGAAAATTACGCCCGATAATCATCGGTTCCGACTCCGGATGGTTGATGTTCGCCGGGATGATCGCGCGCCCGCGTGCCACTTCGTCGCGAACAAATTCCGCTGTGATTTTTCCCGGCAGAACCGCGCCAAAGTGCTGGCCGGCATGTTGCCGCGTAAGAAGATCATGACTTCCGCGATCGAACATTTCATAGCGTTGATTTTCGCGAATGGCGATGAATTCCATTTCGGGAGTGACAATGCCCTGACGCGCATAATGCATTTGTGTTACATTTCTACCCGCTACGGCGCGGCGCGGCTGGCGCTGCAAATTGAACCGCATGTCGGCCAGCTTGGGATCCTGCAACCGTGCGCGACCGTAAGCAGAGCTTAAACCCTGCATCAGTTCAGTATCGCCCCGCGATTTGATCCATTGTTCGCGTAATGGCGGCAGGCCGGAACGGATATCAATGCGCGCCGCCGGGTCGGTATAGGGGCCGGAGGTATCGTAAACCCAGATCGGCGGATTTTTTTCCGCCCCGCTGCCGGTCATGGTGTCGGTTTGTCTGATTTCGCGCATGGGCACCTGAATATCGGGCCGTGAACCCTGCACATAGACTTTGCGCGAATTCGGCAATGGCTTTACGGCGGCTTCGTCGACAGTGGCCGTAGCGCTGGAAAAATTTTTTTGATTTAGAACTGTAATGCTCATGAAGATGCTCCTTAAATAGAATGCCATAAAGAGCGGGAGGACGGGCTCCAGCTTCCCTACGGCGGCATTATCCGCGTCAGGTGATAAGGGACTTTCTCACCAAATTCCGCAAATTCAGGAAATGGACCCCTAGCTGATGCTGTGAAGCTAATGGAAATGTGAAATAATTGCAAGTATATTACTTTTTTGACAAGAAAGCCTATGAACATTGAAACGAATTCTGAACAGACGCTTGAAAAAGCCCGCTACAAGATGGTTGTCCAGCAAATCCGTCCTTGGTATGTGATTGATGATGAAGTGCTTGATTTGCTGTATGAAGTCCGCCGCGAGGAATTTGTTCCGCAGGCCTATCGCCAAGCCGCTTTTGTTGATATGAAGATACCGCTGGGACAAGGGCAGGTGATGCTCGAACCAAAAATGGAAGCGCGCATCGTACAGGCATTGCGCATCAGAAAAACAGATAAAATTCTTGAGGTCGGCACCGGTTGCGGCTATATGACTGCGCTGCTGGCAAAACTCGGCGCGCATGTCTACAGCATCGAAATCTTACCTGAATTTAAGAAAATGGCCGAAGCCAACCTGAAAGCGCACAATATCGAGAACGTCACGCTCGAACAGGGCGATGCCGCGCATGGTTGGCCAGCGCATGCGCCTTATGATGTAATTGTCATCACGGGATCGACACCAGTGTTGCCCGACAACTTCAAAAGCGAATTGAATGTCGGCGGCCGCTTGTTTGCTATTGTGGGTGAAGATCCCGTAATGCAGGCTGAATTGATTACCTGTGTCGCGCCGGGTGAATTCACGGTAACAAAAGTGTTTGAAACCAGCATACCTGCGCTGATCAACGCCGAGCAGACAGAAAGGTTCGTGTTCTGAGTTTCAATATAGAATTATTCTTAATATCAGATAATCCCACGATGTCAGTTTTATCCAAAGCAAAGCACCATACCAGTGATGATAAGTAGAATCACGCGCGGCGCATTTTTATGGCTCGCTTTATTGACGGGAATAATTTGCAGCGCCGCATCAGATGCCTCAAATCTGATGGATATCTACCATGAGGCGTTGGAAAAGGATGCGCAATATCAGTCCGCGCGGGCGACCTATCAGGCTGTGCAGGAAAAAATAGCGCAGGGCAGAGCGGGGTTCCTGCCTAACATTAACCTGTCATTCACCCGTCAGGTACAGGAAGTCGACACCACATTGGGCCCGGCTGTGACGATTCAGAATCGGGGGCTTGTGCTTTCCGCGACCCAGCCTATCGTACGTTTTGAAAACTTTATTATCTACGCCCAGGCGAAAACGCAAGTATCTCAGGCCGAATCGCAGTTTGTTATTGCTGCGCAGGATTTGATCTTGCGCGTCGCTCAAGCGTATTTCAACGTGCTCGATGCGCAGGTCGACGTCGAAGTCGCCGAGGCGCAGAAAGAAGCCATACACAAACAACTGGAACAGGCTAAACGCAATTTTGAGGTCGGCATTGCAACGATTGTCGATACCAACGAAGCGCAGGCGCGTTTTGATCTGACGCTGTCACAGGAAATCGCCGCACAGAATGCGTTGGAAATCAGTAAACGCACTTTGCAGGGCATCATCAATCGCTTTCCCGGACAGCTTGCCCGCACCCATGAAGTGACTGCCGACCTGCCCGCTCTGCGTTACGGCGGTATGGATGAGTGGGTCAACGTTGCCGAATTACAAAACTTCGCGTTAAAGGTTCAACAAGCGGCTTACGAACTGGCTGCCCAGGAAGTCAAAAAAGTTTGGACGCAGCATTATCCGACAGTTGATCTGGTTGCTCAATACAGTGACCAGACCGGTGTTGGCGGCGCAATTACCGGGCGTGGTATTGATCTGACTTCCAAATCAATCGGCGTGCAGGTAAATCTGCCGATATTCCAGGGCGGGAGTACGCAGTCGCGCGTCCGCGAAGCGGTCGCCAATCAGGAAAAAGCGCGCCATGATCTGGAGAATGCGCACCGCAACACGGTACTGCAGGTGCGTCAACACTACCTGAATGTCACCAATGGTATCGCTCAGGTAAAAGCGCTGACGCAGGCGCTGATCTCCAGTAAGACACAACTGGACTCGACCATGCTGGGGCAGGAGGTGGGCGTCCGCACGGAGGTCGATGTATTGAATGCTCAGCAGCAATTTTATTCGGCGCGACGTGATCTGGCCAAAGCCTATCATGGTTATCTGATGTCGAGATTGCGCCTGAGCGCGGAAGCGGGTGAACTTGATGAAGAGGTATTGCAGCAGATTAACGCCATGTTGCGAGACTGACCGGACCAAGAGTGGCACCCCTTGTCTCCGGAAATTCAAATTTTGTCACACGACTGATTTGCAGATTACCAACCGTACGCTTCGTGGAATGATAGAATGGCATTGAAGCTGGCTAGGCAGTCGCTGCCTGTTGCGTCCCGGCGCGACAGGGAGAGGAAAGTCCGGACTCCACAGAGCAGGATGTCGGCTAACGGCCGAACGTCGTGAGGCGAGGAACAGGGCCACAGAGACGAGCGTATTAAGTTACGGTGAAACGCGGCAACCTCCATCCGGAGCAAGACCAAATAGGCAGGCGATGATGCGGCTCGCGGAGCCTGCGGGTAGGTTGCTTGAATGCGCGGGTAACTGTGCATCTAGATGAATGACTGTCCATGACAGAATCCGGCTTACCGGCCAGCTTCCTTTGCGTTCTTCCTGATGTTATACCATCGGCACCATCATGCTGCCGGCAAAAACGTGTGAACTGCGACAATTTGTCGCATTCTCAAGTGCCTCAATCTTGTCGATAATCGGAAGTTCTATTTCTGTCCTTCTGCCTTGTAACCACACTGTTTTACGTTGAATCCCAATAATCCGCGCCACTGTAAACTACGTGTGATGAATTTTATTTATTGCTTTCCAGAGACCTTTGCACGGCTACTACGCGGCACGATAATTGCGCTAGAATTTTGCGAAAAATGCTCATTTACCCCGCGTAAACTCCACTTTTTCGCAAAATTTTGCCTTATTCTCGTACCGCTCATGACGCCGTGCAAAGGTCTCTTTCAATTTTATCAATCGAATGCGGAGCTAAAAATTATGTTTCTACTCTCTGGAAAATTAGCGACTAATCGGGTATTCAGTTCCCCGTTCACGTCCTATTTCAGGTCAGGTCATAGGGCGATTCCCATTTTGGCCGGACTCTTTTTGTTGAAACCGCTGACACCCTTTGCGGGTGAGTTACACCAGCATATTGAAGTTAAAATAGCGGATCAGCGCGTTGAGGCAAGCTTTTGTCGTCCCGAGAAGGGGTGCAGCCTGGTGAGACCCGAGACTATCGGTCTGCCGGCAGGGCAAATGCCGATTGATCAATTGACCGGTACACCGATTTATGTATCCGAATTCAGTATTTTCCCGGATCGTACCGCGATAGATAGTCCAGGATTCGAAGGGTTTGAAGGCGATATGATCTCAGGAGATCGCGTACGCTATCTGGCTAGTGGGCATTTAGGCTATTGGAGTGCGGAAAGCAGTCAATGGTCTTTGGCGCCGGAAGACGTGCGGATCCGTCTGGCGGGTGGCCTGGATTTACAACCCAATCAGGATTGCGGGCAGGTTTTTTGTATTCCTAAAGCTGTGGAAGGGTTTACGCTTTTTGACCGACACGGTGTGAGCAGTGCTTCATCGCTTATTGTCGGTGAAGTCCGTTCTGATGGCTCTCTGCACACACACCTTGACTGGATTATCGAGTCCGGCCAGGGTGCCGCGACAGCACCTATTGGCGCCTACATGGTTGAATTGCGATTGATTACCGATAATTATCCGGAGCCTTCCGATCCGTTGTGGATCATGTTTAATCATGGTCTGCCATTGGCGGATTTTCAGCAGGCGGTTGCCGGACGGGTATTGCAATCGAGCATAGATATCGGGTTGGCGGACAGGCTGTTCGATTGGGCGGAGTCGAATTATCCTTCCCTGTTTTCTCATGCCGGCACTTCATTCATTGCTTCAGGATATTACGCGCGGTGTTACCAGAACGGAGTTTGTGCGGGTGTGAAGGATAATCATATCTTTGCTATAGGCGGCGACTTTGGCGGCCAGATTGTGACAGTCGGTGAATTGGATGCGCTTGCAGCACAAGCTGGACTTTAATTTCGCCACCCAAGCTTCGGGATTGTGAGATGAAGATCAGAACGACGCACTCATGCCCATTTGTGCGCTGAAGCCGGCCTCAGGCGCAAAATTCCTTAAAAAAGACGTGGAATTTCTGATGGTCGTGTTGGTCATGTTGGAGAGTTTGGCGAAAAAGAGAATTTTTCTGTGATTGGACAACATCCAGTCGTAGGCTAAATCCAGATCCAGACGGTGATACTGTGGTGTTTCGGTTTCCAGAATTCCGGGCCTGTTCTGCGCCAGTGCATGCGTATAGCGTAAGCCGCCGCGCCATTGCATCCATTGGAATCCGACTTCACCGCCGAAGCGCAACGGCGGCAGTCTTGGCACATCGCCAAGCGCATCGTTGCGGAACCAGCCGCGCACATAATCTGAGAAAACCGTGAAATAGGGATGCACAGGCAGATTCAGGCGTGGCCGAACGGTAATTTCGGCTTCATAGCCCCAGAAATTGGCAGTATTCGCCTGATAACCAAAAACGGGCAGACAATTTCTCAGGTTTGCGCAAGTCTGCTGGAATCGTGGTGGATCGGGCGCGAAATTGAAAAAGAAGCCCTGGTTTTCCAGATAGATAAAATCCTGTATCGATTTGTAATAACCATTGGCATGAAATGAAACTGGATTGCCTGCAAAACGTAATCCCAGCTCGTAGTGGTTTGTCTGTTCTTCGTCAAGATTCAAGCGACCGACCTCAAAGCTGCG
>JADZAR010000176.1 GCA_020852475.1 Nitrosomonas sp. | reverse complement strand
CGGCTCATGCGTTCTATTGATTTCATCCAAGCTTTGAATTCCATTGTTTTCATTGTGTACACCTTCATTTCTGAACCTCGATGCACATTGGACAATCAATTCAATAATTAATTGTTACATAGCCAAAAAATACTCGCAGTTGACACGGATAGGTTCGGGTGCAGCGGCGAGGTAATAGGTGGTGGGTTGTCCCTTTTTCTCCGAGCCGTATTTCGGATTGGCCTTGATATCGTAACCGAGCAAATCGTAGAGCGTCATGGCGAGGTTCTTTCCCGTGGTCACCGCACCCCAGCCGCCGACCGAATGAAAGCGGACTGTGATGGCGCCTTCGGGCATCAGGTCAGGATTCTCCGAGCCGTGTATTGACAGCGTCTTGATATGCGGATAGGCCTCCTGGATAGCTTCCTGGTAGACTCTTTGCTTGGGGGTGCAGGGCACATCGCGGATAAAATCGATGGACAGATAGAATTGTCTTTGGTGTTTGCCGTCCGGCAGCATGTTTTCGACCGCGCCGATAATACCTTCCGGTTGCAGATCGCGGCTTCCCATACCGAAGGAACCGGCGTACAGCGCCGGCATATCGATGGGCTGATAGCGGGCCAGATCGGGAAACGGCAATTCATGTTTGCTTGCGCCGTTTTCAAGGCATTTGGTTAATGTCGCCCGTATTTCCCGCATGATAGGCGGGTCGGCCGCAAGCGGCTGGTCGAGACGCTCCAGAACAGTGACGCCTTTTTTGCCCTGCAGAACCTTGCCGATCAGGTCGGCGGGAAAGGGGCGGAACATGACCAAGTCCACTACGCCCACTTTGATGTTGCGTGTCTTGCGGAGATAATCCGCAACCGCTTCGGCGCTGGGAATGAGACTGCCCTGACCAAGAATCAGATAATCGGCATCATCGGCGCGGTAAGTCATGACGCGGGCATAGCGGCGGCCGGTCAGTGCGTAAAACGCATCGAACGCCTCGTCTGCCAATGTTTTGATGTGATCGAAAAAGAAAGGACGCTGCGCCGCGACGCTTTGCATGTAAGCATCCTGATTCTGTACGATACCTGCCATCACGGGATTGTCCACATCCCAGAGTTCGGGAATGCGGCGGCGTGTTTCGCCATAAATCATTCGCTGCGCAGGTGTGGGTGTTTCAATGATATCGTCCGGTCGACCCAGGAATTCTTCGATCAGCTCAAGTTCGGGAAGCAGCATGGTCTCGATCAGATGGGTGGTTAAAAAACCATCCTGAGCAACTGCGCCGGGTGTCAGGGAGAGTTCGGCTATTTTATGCGCGATGATATTCAAGTCCGCCACATGCTGCGCTTTATTGGCGAACAACTGGAAAAACCCGGTGTCGTCGATGGCGTGATAATCATCGTGACCCGCATGCACGTTCAGCGTGGATTTGGTCATCGCTCGTGTGCCAATGTTGAGCACATACGTCAACCTTTTGCCGACGGCGGCATACAGTGATTCGTGCATATAGGCGATGCCTTGCCCGGAGGAAAAATTGGCCGCGCGCAAGCCGGTCATGGCAAGGCCCGCAGTTACCGCCGCCGCTGCATGTTCGCCTTCCGGTTCGATAAAAATCAGCGGACGACCGGAGATGTTGAGGTGTCCCCTGGCCGCCGCTTCAGCCCAGTATTCACCCATCTGGGTCGAGGGGGTGATGGGATACGCTCCGGCGGCATCGGTGGATTCACGCTCGCACATGATGGCAGCGGTGTTGCCGTCCAGGGCGGCGCGGATACCGGGATATTTGAACGTTTTATCTTTTTTGCCAAACATGCAGATTTTTTCTCGTTATGAAAAATCCGGGCGCAATATATGCGAGGTTCAATCAACGAACAATCAAAGTATTTCACTTTTAAGGGGCGGGTGCAAATGAAATTCATGTGACGCAAACCCGATCAAACCTGAACCAGGCGGCCTGGCTGCGCGGGGAATCTGCTTGTTAAAAGTTAAATTAATTAGTGCAGTATGGTACGGGTCGATTGATGATCGGTTTAGTTTATTGCTGCCCGGACAGCATCATCCGCAGTTTCAAGAAAAATAAACCGGATCGCCTGACGGGTTGTTTCGGGTATGTCGTATAAATCCTTCTGATTGCGTGCGGGTAATAATACGGTTGTAATTCCGGCGCGCTGCGCCGCCAGTATTTTTTCCTTGATGCCGCCAACCGGCATGACCAGGCCGCGCAGGCTGATTTCACCGGTCATCGCGACATCGTGTCGCACAAGGCGATTGGTGAACAGTGACGCCAGCGCAATAAACATCGCTACTCCGGCGCTCGGACCGTCTTTAGGAATTGCGCCAGCGGGTACATGCAAATGCACATCGATACCTTCAAACGCCGAAGCAGGGATGTTCAAATCGCTGGCGCGCGCTTTAACCAGGGTGAGCGCTGCCTGCGCGCTTTCTTTCATTACATCGCCGAGTTGTCCGGTCAGTATTAGTCGACCGCTGCCACTGACCTTGGTGGCTTCGATGAACAAAATATCACCACCGACAGGTGTCCAGGCCAGACCGGTAGCCACGCCGGGCAAATCGCTAAGGAGCGCCAGTTCGTGTTCAAATTTTTTGGGTCCGAGAATGACCTCTAACTCCGTTGTATCAACCCTTATCTGCTGTTGTTCGCCCTGCGCGATGCGCAGCGCGGCATGACGCATGACCCGGCCGATCTCGCGCTCGAACTGGCGGACGCCGGCTTCGCGGGTGTAATTTTCAACGATGCTTTGCAATGCATCGGGTGTCAATATGCACTGGCCAGTTTGCAGGCCGTTGGCTTCACTTTGGCGCTGTACGAGATAGCGTAATGCAATCTGCAATTTTTCTTCCTGTGTGTAACCCGGTAAATCGATGATTTCCATGCGGTCACGCACCGGTGGTGTAATAGGGTCGATGACATTGGCGGTGGCGATGAAGATTACCCGACTCAAATCGAATGGCACGCCAAGATAGTTGTCGCGGAATGTCGAATTCTGTTCCGTGTCGAGAATTTCCAGCAGCGCAGCGGATGGATCGCCGTGTGCGCTGGCGGTCATCTTGTCAATTTCGTCGAGCATCATCACGCAATTACGCGCACCGGCTTTGCGCAGTCCCTGCACGATATTGCCCGGCATTGCGCCCACATAGGTGCGGCGGTGACCACGCATCTCCGCTTCATCGTGCACACCGCCCAAAGATACCCTGACAAACGGGCGCTGCAACGCACGTGCGATACTCTGGCCAAGAGAAGTTTTACCGACCCCGGGCGGGCCGACGAAGCACAGAATCGGTGCCCGGCCTTGCGGTTTCAGTTTTTGCACCGCGAGAAATTCTATGATGCGCTGCTTGATGCGCTTCAGTCCAAAATGATCCGCTTCGAGAATTTCGCGAGCGCTGTTCAGATCGATCGGTTTTTCTTCCGGCAACTGCCAGGGTAGTTCCGTCATCCACTCCAGATAAGTATGCAGCATCGAATACTCGCTGGAGGCGTTTGACATGCGCTGCAAACGTTGCAGCTCCTTGCGTGTTTGTTCTTCGATATCTTTGGGCATGTCGGCATTGACGATGGCTTCGCTTAATTTTGCAATTTCCTGATCGTTGCCGTCTTCCTCGCCGAGTTCTTTCTGAATCGCTTTCAATTGTTCGCGCAGCAGAAACTTACGTTCACGGTCTTCCATTTGCTCTTTCGTGCGTTCGCCTATTTCCTGCGATAGCCGTAAAACTTCGATGCGGCGCGTCAGAATTTGCAGTACGCTTTGCAAGCG
>JADZAR010000175.1 GCA_020852475.1 Nitrosomonas sp. | reverse complement strand
CAAAGGATCAGTATGGCGATTCCTGTGAAGCCTGTGGCGCGGCTTATACGCCGACCGAATTGAAAAATCCGTATTCCGCCGTTTCGGGCGCCACGCCGGTGAAAAAATCATCGGAGCATTATTTTTTTAGCCTGTCGGATGAGCGTTGCGTCGATTTTCTGCGCCGCTGGACGCGCGCGGGCCACTTGCAGCCGGAGGCGGCCAATAAAATGCATGAATGGCTCGGCGATGCCGGAGAAAACAAAATGTCTGATTGGGATATTTCGCGCGATGCGCCTTACTTCGGTTTTGAAATTCCCGGTGCGCCCGGTAAATATTTCTACGTCTGGCTCGATGCGCCGATCGGTTATATGGGCAGCTTTAAACACCTGTGTGCACGCGAAAACATCGATTTTGACGCCTACTGGGGAGAGAATGCCGAAACGGAGCTCTATCATTTCATCGGCAAGGATATTCTGTATTTTCATGCACTGTTCTGGCCCGCGATGCTTAATTATTCCGGCTACCGCACGCCGACGCAGATTTTTGCGCATGGTTTTTTGACCGTCAACGGTGAAAAAATGAGCAAATCGCGCGGCACCTTCATCACCGCGCACAGCTATCTGAAACAGGGATTGAATCCGGAATGGCTACGCTATTATTACGCGGCGAAGCTGAACGGCAGCATGGAAGACATCGATTTGAATCTGGATGATTTCGTTGCGCGCGTGAATTCCGATCTGGTCGGCAAGTTCATCAACATCGCCAGCCGTTGCGCCGGGTTTATCACCAAACGTTTTGACGGCCGACTGGTCGACGGGGAAGACTACAGGGCTTTGCAGCAAACCGTTGACGAGCGGTTTGCCAACTGGCGTCCGGATGCGATCGAAAAAGCGTTCGAAGCGCGTGATTTCTCGCTTGCGGTGCGCCAGATCATGCGGTTCGCCGATGAGGCCAACGAAATGATTCATGCAATGGCGCCGTGGGAAATCGCCAAAATACCGGGTAGGGAGGCCGACCTGCAACGCATATGCAGTCTGGGCATTCAGCTTTTTTATCTGCTCGCGCGTTATCTGAAGCCGATTCTGCCGGAAACCATCCGGCAGGTTGAGGAGTTTCTGAATTGCAGCAAACTGACCTGGCCATGCCTTGCCGCGAATGAACCGGTATCGCAACTGTTGCTGCCCGCCGGACACGCGATTCATGCGTACCAGCATTTACTGACGCGTATCGACGGCAAACAGATCGACGCGCTGGTGGCCGCGAACAAACAAAGCCTTTCGGCGGATTCCGGGACGACAAAGACCGGCGCTAAAGCCGCAACCGAGGCCACAGGGGGCGACAAACCGAAAACCGTTGCGCCGATTGCCGAAACCATCACGATTGACGATTTCAGCAAAATCGATTTGCGCGTGGCGAAAATCGTCAATGCCGAACATGTCGAAGGCGCGGAAAAACTGTTGAAGCTCACACTCGACATTGGCAGCGAACAGCGCACGGTATTTGCCGGTATCAAGTCGGCATACGATCCGGAACAGTTGAAAGGGCGGATGACCGTGATGGTCGCCAATCTGGCGCCGCGCCAGATGAAATTCGGCCTGTCGGAAGGCATGGTGCTCGCCGCCGGCAGCGGCGGCGGGGAATTGTTTATTCTCAGTCCCGACACCGGCGCGCAGCCCGGCATGCGCGTCAAATAGCGATTATCGGTACCCTATGGAACCGCTTGCCGCGCAGATCATGCAATTGGAACTGAAATTGCTGCATACCGACATGTGCGCGCATCCGGCGGTGATCGACGAGCTGCTGGACAGCGCATTCGAAGAAATCGGCAGTGACGGACAGGCGCATTCCAGGCAGGACGTGGTGGCATGGTTGCAGAACAAGGACAGCGCGCAGCACTGGTCACTGGCGGATTTCCGCATCAAATCGCTATCGAATGACATGGTCATAGCGGTTTACCGCGCAGTCAGGCATGATCCGGCACAGGCTGCGGACAAGGATCAGAGCGGACAGAAAGCATATCGGGGATCGATCCGCAGTTCCATCTGGCAACGCCGCGGCGATCACTGGAAAATGGTTTTTCATCAGGCAACACAACGCGTTTAGGAGAGCAAATTGGAAGCAGCGACAGCATCGGCGGAACAGCAACTCAACGAAATCAAAACCAATCTGGCAACCATTCAGCAGAAAATCGCCGATGCCTGCGCCAAAGCCGGGCGCGAGCCGTCGTCCGTGCGCCTGTTACCGGTCACCAAAACCGTACCGGCAGAGCGGCTGCGCATCGCTTTTGCCGCCGGATGCGAGGAAATGGGCGAGAACAAGGTGCAGGAAGCGCGCGAAAAATCCGAGCTGCTCAGCGATCTGGCGATCAAATGGTGCATCATCGGCCACCTGCAAACCAACAAGGTCAAATACATTACTCGTTTCGCGCATGAATTCCAGGCGCTCGACAGCCTCAAAGTCGCTGCCGAACTCGACAAACGCCTGCAAGCCGCCGGCCGCGGCATGGATGTTTACGTGCAGGTCAACAGCTCGGGCGAAGCCAGCAAATTCGGCCTGCCGCCGGAGGAAGTGGAAGATTTCGTCCGGCAACTGCCGGATTATGCATCACTCCGGGTCAAGGGGCTGATGACGCTGGCGATTTTCTCAACCGATCATGAGCGAGTGCGCGCCTGCTTTGTCAGAATGCGCGAACTGCAGGAACGATTGCGCCAGAGCGCGCCGGCGGGGCTGTCGTTTGACGAACTGTCCATGGGCATGTCCGGCGATTTCGAACTGGCGATAGAGGAGGGCGCAACCGTCGTGCGCGTGGGACAGGCGATATTCGGCAAACGGCCTTTACCCGACAGCCATTACTGGCCGGGGTTTGGTTAGTGCTTTCATAGCCGAACAGCAGAAAAGGTCGGCGATTATTGCAGTTTTAAAAAACGTGCACAAACAATCATCGCGAGTATTGTCTCGACTAATACGCATGTTTGATAGAACTGTTAATGCGCGTTGTATGGCCCAAGGAAACGTTCACCGTTGAAATGAATCAGATGTGAGGGTGCATCTGCTACCCACACTTCCGTTTCCCAAGCAATTTCACTGAGGTATCGGCCCATAACGGCTCGGTTTGGAAAGGCGGTTATATAAACTAATCCGGCCGTCGATTCAGCAAAGAGACTGGAAAGCTCGACGTGTCGCTTGCCATCGACTGGTCCATGGCTGGTAACAGACTCCACCAGAAGCAGCCAGTTTTTTGGGGTATAGTGCAGCACTACGTCAGGCATTTTGCCGTGGGAATCGATCTTGACGCCCAGTTTTGCCAGCAAGACAGAATCGAAATAGCTCCACTTGTCCCCCGTATCTCCGGCATAAACCAACGTGCTACCCGACGCGAAGCGCGGGGCAAAATCCTCAATTATCGCGCGTATTAGTTCGCTGTGTTCGCCGGGACTGAGCGTAATTCGTTTGCCCGGTGCGATTTCGACTGGGATGCGGTTTTGTATGCGTTCCTTTGCGTAACGAGCAACCAGCGTCTCACGTCCAGTCAGATATGCCGTCAAATTGTCCTGCCACTGCGGTGTGTCTAAGGTGCGAAGCAGAGCTAACGCGGCTGGTTCAATTTGGTAAACAGCCTTGGGACTGTTCACAGGTCGATCCGGCTTGTCTGGATTGTAAAGGACTAACCCCGCATTTACGAATTGGTGCATAGTCTGCCGCCGTACCGTTTCGCGAGTGTTCGGTGCATAATCTTTTTTGTAATATTCTCGTGCCCAATCCATAATGGGTGTAATGCCCATCAGTGGATTCTCCACCATGATCCATGGCTTGTCTGGCGTTAGATTAAGCAATGCCAGCAGGCATAGGGCGGAACGCTCGTTTTGCTGCGCGCGAGGCAAATCCAAAGATGCGAGGACTTGCAGTGCAGCCTCGATTTGCTTGTTCTTGTTGTTGGTCATTCGATCAAAGCTTTTAGCTTGTTGTCGATCTGATTTTGTGTAAGTGTTCCTTCCAGTTTGGCCCACGCGCCAAGGTCGATCAAAGCGGAGCGCGAAGGATACCTCATTATCTTGAGATCGGTAGCATTGACCTGCGTGTGACCGTTAAAGCGACGAAAATACTCATCGACTGCGGTTGTGTTGAGGAACACGGCCAATCCACGGGCTAAGGATTCGGGTAGTCCATGTTTGTTTTCATGGAACACATTGAGATGGTTCTCGAAACCCAGCATGGGCGCATCATCAAATATGGCTGGATCCACCACGCTTGCTACAATTCGGCGCTTTTCCTCCTTTGATGAGAAGCGACGCACCACGCAATAAAAGCCGCTGGGATAAAGCCACTTTTCGGTATTGGCGTTGCGATCAATGGCATTAGGTTTCTTCATGCTTGCAATGGGCCACGTAGTCTTTTGTCCGATGAAATGCCCTGGGTAAAGTAAAGGAGTGGTTCCTGGCTCTGGCATGCCGCGCAGGTATTCTTTCATTCGGAAATCAACCACAGGCCCGGTCGAGACGTTGATACCCAGGTCGATTAGCGTGTGACGGCATTTCGGGGATAGCTCGATGGTGTTTGGTTCGGGCAACGTAGGGACGTAGATGAATCGTTCAGAGTCATCCGGGAACACAATCCGATCGAATGGGTGTTCGTGGATTGTCAGATCGGCGAAGGTGTCATCTGTTGATGTCGAAACCGTTACTGGCCCCTGTCGGCCGTTGCGCTCCAGCAGAATGATTATGTTCTCTTGCAATACATTGTCATCCTTGAACGCTTTATTGCGGGATTTGAATAAATGCAGACGCCGAATGGCTGTCCGTTCAAGAATGAAATCACGAAACGGACGGTAATATGGCCCGTTGCAGAAGCTACGAGGAATGATTGCAACGATTTGCCCGCTTGGTGCAGCCAATGCTACGGTTAGTGCAATAAAGGCGCTATAAAGATTTACTGTCTCAATACCGACACGGCGCAAGGATTGCCGATATGCAGAATTACTGTTGATTTTCTTGTAAGGCGGATTAAGAATCGCGTGTGTGTAGCGTGCTAATGGTTGAGAAAAAAGACTGCCTGCCAGTGACTCGGTTGCGGCAAAAATAAAATCTTCTTCATGGATATTGCATATAAAATCGTTCTTGTGATTGTATTTCTCCAAGGTTTGTGCCAAGTGTTTGGTTAGAGCGGAGTCAAGTTCAAAGGCATCCATCACAACCTGTTTAAAGCGAAATCCACCAGCTCTCCATCTATCCAAGAACGCTGCTGATAACGAACCAATTCCTGCGCCTGCATCCAGTAAGTAGCAGGTGTCTTCTCCGTCAGGGAAAAGACTCGACATGAATACAGCTGTATTTTCAGGGGTAAGAAACTGGCCGAACAGAGATTTTTTTTTAGCCTCGGTGTTTTTTGAAAAATGCAGTCTTTTCTGCTCAATCACTGTTAGCACTACTTGTTCCCTTCTTTGTATTCCGGTGTGGAATTATACGTCCGAATGTAATCTGTATGCTTTACAAATTAGTCGCCGCAACCCTCTGGTAATCTTCTTCTACCAGAATATTGCTGCTTCAGCAGGCGGCCTGCGTGTCCATAACTTGATTGTGTTTTTAGCTATAGATTTTCGTTTCTTCAGTATGCATTATCAATAATAAGCATTTCTTGCAATCAAGTAGTAGATTGTTTTGTCGAATTATTTTACACTTCGTTTGAGTATTGAGTGAATGTGTTACACAACATATTAATTATCAATAGTATTTGTTGTTTGGCATGATTCTTGCTTGTTATCAATATAAGACTAATTGAACAGCGTTTCATTTAATCTGAAGATATGATTTATTAAGCAGCTATAGAGTTATTCGAGCAAAGGGGAGTGATAATGAATCGAGGTTATTTTTTGAAAACATTGTGGGCGATCCTCTTCATAGGCGCAAGTGCGCAAACGAATGCGGCACTAATTAGTCGTTTGGGTGGATTGGCCTATTATGATACGGTATTGGACATTACTTGGCTTGCCGATGCAAATGCAGGGGCAGGTTCTGTTTTTGATGATGGCGCTTCAAGCACTGATGGCCGTATGACATGGGCCAGTGCCAATGCCTGGGCGGCCAGCTTGAATATAGGGGGAATTACGGGATGGCGATTGCCAGCGACTCCTATTAGTCCGCTATGTACAGGTGTGTGTGTAAATAGCGAGATGGGAGCATTTTTTTATAATGAACTTGGTGGTATATCGCTTACTTCTATTTTGAGTAGTAATGATCCTGATTTGGCTCTTTTTTCTAATATTCAGTCTGATAATTATTGGTCTACAGAAATTCAGCAGAATGCGGCGATGGCCTTTGATTTCAGTGTTGGAACTCAGAATCTGGCCAGCAAGAGTGCACTATTTCACTTTGTATGGGCAGTCCATTCGGGCGATGTGGGTACAACGCAGGTTTCTGAGCCTGGGACTATTGCGCTTATTGGACTTGGATTAGTGGGTTTGCTAGGTTTTGGTCGGCGTTTGTGGAAATTTTGAAATGCGGATTTGATTTATCCGAACATTTTCAAATACTCTCCTGCAAAAAGCCCGAGCGAAGCCAGTATCAATAATAAGGTTCGCATGACCGGTTGTTCTTGCATGGATTGGAATGCGCCGTAGCTTATGGTGTTGATGTTTTGAATCGCTTTATCCACTTGTTGCTGTACGAGGTGGCCTTTCTCATGTGATAAATTTTCAAGACACTGAATAACTTTAAATTTAAGTCGATCTGCTTCGGTACGAAGCTTAAAGCCGGCAAAGATAAGTAATGTAATGCTGGCGGCAAAGGTAATGCCCATGCTCCTGGGAAAATCCTGATTATCAAAATAACTGATGCTGGCGAAAAGCATTAACATGATGGTAAGCAATGGATAATAAATCAATTTATCGATGACCCTTGTCCTTTTAGCGACCAAGATGACAATCTCTTCAAGCAATTTCGAGGTACTGTTAATTTCTGTGTCGAAATAATAATATCCAGCAGTACTACCTCTGGTGGATAACTCATCGAGTTTTGTGTGCAGCTTTTGTATCCAATAATAACAAAGCCTTAATGCGTCCAGCACCAGGAATGTCAGCACCATAATGACCGCAAAACTGGCTACTTGCCAGAATAAGCCATATCCATTTTTATTACCGCGATGCGGCGCTGGCCAGTCAGGTAGCAGGTAATAAAGCAAAGCTGCGATCGTAATGAAAAGTAACCACATCGCGGTTACCCGCAGCATGCGTTGATGAAGACGCCCATGAGCGTGGTATTCACTCCAAAGAGTATCATGTGCAGTTGTTATGGATTGATAACAAAATTTTTCTGTTTCTTTTGGCGTTTTGCTGCTATCGTTTTCTCTCCAGTCAATGATAGATTTGAAATCATCACTGATTGTTATATAAAAAAGATAAAAAACTAACAAAAGAATTAACCATAAGAAATTTATTGGTAAAAGTATATTTTTTTCGTCTAAAAAGAATGCAGAAATTAGAAGTAAAATAATAATTGCACCATTAAGCAACATGGCTTTAAAACCATCGATTGAATTAATCACTCTTTGATTAAAGCTTTTCTTATGCATGAAGAGAACTATGAACAAGAAGAGTACTAATATTGACCAGAAAATATATATTTTTTCAGGACTCGATAATTGTATATACCACCAGTATAAGATTCCGCCGAGAAGCAAAAAGGATAAACAAAAGATAATTTCAAACCAAGCAAATGATTCATGATTACAGTCGGCGCATAATATTTTTAACTTTTTAGATTTGAAAAATCGGTTATTCAATCGCTCAAAATTATTTTCTAATTGACATATAGCATTGCAAATGAATGCGATCGCCAGTGAACATGAAAGAAAACGCAAAAGGATGGTTGGCCAGAGGCTGACGCCATCGGTAAAGCTGAAAGGCTCGCCTTTATCAGTGATTGCTTCAGACGTGAAATAAAATGCAAAACCAGTGGTCAGTAATAGCCATATTATCAATCTGCCGGAATGTGGCAAAATCTGTTGTAGCGTTAGGATAAGAATTACTGAAGTCACAGCCAGCACCCAGAACGTTTCATTTAGATGTTTTGTATTGCTATAGTCGTCGAAAAGATGAATAGATCCGGTTTTTTGTGCATCTTGCGTATCCTTCAAGTGCACAGGACCATTTCTACCGATTTCAAAAATGAATGGTGAATTATTGCTTTTCTCGTTTTGTGATTGATCGTTGCAATTAATTTTTTCTATACAGCGTTTTGTTTCAACAAACAAAGCCGTTTGCAGGCTATCCCGAAAAGGTGGAAATTGACTTTGATTGGTTTTGCCTAATTTTAGGTCGAAGTGAGAAGCCACAATCAGATTTCTGGTCCATCGCCAATGATTCAAATGAAACATCTGTGCGTCCAGATCGGTTGTAAATAAGACGATATTAGGCATTTCCCTGCGAAGCGCCTGGAAAATAATCAATTTGTCGTAAAATTCGCTACCGAATACGCCAACCGCTTTGATACGCTTTCTGGGGTCTGGGTCTTTATGGGTTTTTTTAATCTGTTCCGCTAATCGCTGTAAATAATCAAATTGTGCTGAACCAATAGGCGGATTGTGTTGATCAATTATGGAGTATCGTTGTTCCCACTGAGTGGAAGATTGGGTCTTGTTGTTAGAACGGTGGTTTTCGATAACTGGTTGATAAGAATCCAGTCCTTTTAAATAGAAAAAGCTATTCTCTTTCTTTGCTTCGCCATTTTTCGGTGAATTATCAGAATTTCCATTACTAAATTCGTTATAAAACGCTTTCGCAAGATTATTTGATTCATCAGAGTTTTGCTCTGTGATAATAGCTATTTCGGAGAATTCACTAATTCTCCGATTTTCTTTGAGTTCTTTGGAAAGTTTGTCTGCAAGTTCTTTGTCATTATCGTTAGCACGTTTTAGGCGTCTGATTCTGTCTTTGTTGCTGTTGCAATTTATTGATTTATTGCTCAAGTCTTTTTCTAATTTGCAGATGGTATCGCTATCCGCCCATACGACAATAATCTCGGGATTTGTGTTCTCCTTATCCTTATCCTTATGCTTGAAAGATTCCCAGCGCACATCGTGATTTTTAAACTGAGTACCTTTATTTTTACTGCTACAGAAATTCATTCTGGCTGGCTCATAGTGTGGGGTATAACCTGATTCCAGCAGTCCGGCAATAACAGCATAGCGATCCCTGCTGCGACGTTCTTTGTTATCCAGCGTGTTCGGATGAATTGTTACAGGTAGGGTAAGGATGACGGGTAAATTTTTGCCGTTTTCTTCAGCATTATTCACGCCTGAAACCGGTTTGGAACGCGGTAGTTGTGATATTGAATTATGTATCTGCTTGTCGCATTGGATAATGTTCTGTATTTCAGGATTGAATTCGAAAGGATCTTCCCATAGCCAGCTTTCGTAGGAGTGGCCTTTAATCTGCCTATCCTGTTGGTTGTTGTATGATTCAAGTGGGCGGTCTATCTTGATTGGCTTGTCATGCCAGATCATAAATCCAAATATAATGAGTAAAGCCAATCCAGCGAGCGCCAAGTCAGGCTCTTTTCGTGTAAACATCAATCTGCCCCCCTCTACAGAATGGGTTATATCACGATAATCTACATGCCTTCCAACCTTTTACAAAATAATGGCCAAGAACAGCCGCGTTATGGCCGGAAAAATATTTTACCGTCCGAATGCGCAGAATGTCATTTTATTGATTGCTTTTCCCTGATTATGCTTCGCCGCACCGGATTTGCCTGTTTATCCGCATATAACAAGCTCGATGTCACTCAATGCCTTGAATCCACCCCCTATAACGCATGGAAATGGGGGGGTATGCGCACGTCAGAACATTCGCTAACGATTCCGGAAATTGACGGCTATTGACATGCGAGGCTGCTTACCGGCTGATCGGTTTATAACGTATCCGTTTCGGTTTCGCGCCTTCTTCGCCCAGGCGCTTGACCTTGTCGGCTTCGTATTCATGATAATTGCCGTTGAAGAACGTCCATTGCGATTCGCCTTCGGCGGCGAGGATGTGGGTGGCGATACGATCGAGGAACCAGCGGTCGTGCGAGATGACCAGCACGCAGCCGGCGAATTCGAGCAATGCGTCTTCAAGCGCGCGCAGCGTTTCCACGTCGAGGTCGTTCGATGGTTCGTCGAGCAGCAGGACGTTGCCGCCGGAAATCAAGGTTTGCGCGAGATGCAGGCGTCCGCGTTCGCCGCCGGAGAGCTGGCCGACGATTTTCTGCTGATCACCGCCCTTGAAGTTGAAACGGCCCAGGTAGGCGCGGGCAGGGGTGGTGTATTTGCCGACTGTCAACAGGTCATTGCCGCCGGAAATCGCGTCAAAGACGGTTTTGTCGTTTTCCAGCGTGTCGCGCGCCTGGTCGACATGCGCGATCTGGACGGTCGGGCCGATTTTGACTTCGCCGGAATCAGGCTGCTCTTTGCCGGTAATGAGCCGGAACAGCGTTGATTTGCCCGCGCCGTTCGGGCCGATAATACCGACAATCGCGCCGGGTGGAATGGTGAAGCTCAGATTGTCAATCAGCAATCGGTCGCCATAGGCTTTGGATACGCCTTTGAATTCGATGACGTCATTGCCGAGGCGCTCGCCGACGGGGATGAAAATTTCCTGCGTTTCATTGCGTTTCTGGTATTCCTGCGAATTGAGCTCATCAAAACGCGCCAGGCGCGCCTTGGATTTCGCCTGGCGGCCTTTCGGATTTTGCCGCACCCATTCGAGTTCCTTCTTCATCGCTTTCATATGCGCGTCGACTTGTTTGTTTTCTTGCTCCAGCCGCGCTTCTTTCTGCTCCAGCCAGCTGGAATAGTTGCCTTTCCACGGAATGCCATGCCCGCGGTCGAGTTCCAGTATCCACTCGGCGGCATTATCGAGGAAGTAGCGGTCATGGGTAACGGCGACGACGGTGCCGGGAAAGCGCACCAGGAACTGTTCGAGCCATTCGACCGACTCGGCGTCGAGATGGTTGGTCGGTTCGTCGAGCAACAGCATATCGGGTTTTTCCAGCAACAGCTTGCATAGCGCCACGCGGCGTTTTTCACCGCCGGACAGGTTTTTGATCACGGCATCCCACGGCGGCAGGCGCAAGGCGTCGGCGGCGATTTCCATCTGGTTCTCGGTGTCGCTGCCTGCGGTGGCGAGAATGGCTTCCAGCCGCGCTTGTTCTTCGGCCAGTGCGTCAAAATCCGCGCCTTCTTCGGCATATGCAGCGTACACCGCATCGAGTTTCTGCTGCGCCTCGATGATTTCACCCATGCCGGCTTCGACTTCCTGACGTACGGTGTGCTCGGGATCGAGTTGCGGTTCCTGCGGCAGATAACCAACGCGAATATTCGATAACCGCTGTACTTCGCCATCGAATTCGGTATCCACGCCCGCCATGATGCGCAGCACGGTGGATTTGCCGGAGCCGTTCAAGCCGAGCAGGCCGATTTTTGCACCGGGGAAGAAACTCAACGATATATCTTTGATGATTTGACGCTTGGGTGGAACAATTTTGCTCACGCGGAGCATGGACATGACGTATTGGGCCATTGATCTGATCTTATAGAATGAGTGAGTGTGAAAAATTCGAAATGGTGATACATGTAAGGCTCAAAGTTTAACCCAGCTGTTCCGGCATTGAAAGCGGGCGGCGTGTGCGTGCACAGACGAATAGCGGGTTTTTATACGTCCGGCAAACGCTTGATGGAGACAAATTTACGGTTTTCATCGAAAACCAGCTCAAAGATGCCGTGCACACCGTCTGACTGTACAACGGCGCGCAGTACATTGGCAGGGAAGCGAACGGTGCGGCCATTTGTCGTCCGGGCTACTATCGTGCTTACACTGCCTTCGTAGTAGCGGACGAGTTGTTGCGATGAGATATTGAGCGCGACGAGCAAACGCTGGTGCATTGTATCGATGTTCTAAGAGACTATCCGAGAATAGATTGATCTACTGCGGACAATTCCGGCTGGCTGGATTTTTCGATTCTTTTCATCGAATAGAACGACTATTCGCTTCAAATAATCGGAAAATTCAGCTCAACCAGCCTTGCCCTCGCTACGATTGCTATTCTCGGACAGCCTGGCGGTTCTTTTGAACAATTGTAATCCGGCATCGCCGCAATCGATGTAATCATTGTAATAGGTCTCGGATAGTCAATACGATACAGGCGATGCGATGATACATTTTAATTCTGATTCAATTGGTATTTCTTGATGGCTAGCTGCGCCACCTGCCGGCCCATTTGCGCGCCAATTTCTCCCGAGTTGCGGTAGTGAACGCCATCATAAAT
>JADZAR010000174.1 GCA_020852475.1 Nitrosomonas sp. | reverse complement strand
TCCATGAATAGCGGCTGACGGTCTGTGATCGCGATGGAACTGCCGGTATCTAAAGCAATTTCAATATGCGGCGTCACTGCAACAGTCAGATATTCATCTGCTTTGGTTTCGTGAAAACGGACACTTTGCGGTTTTGAGAAATACCACGTCATCCAGCCCAACAATAATCCGATTCCTAGAATTGAGGCATGCAGTAAAAACCTGCGCCAGCTGAAAACAATGGGCTTTGAAGCAGCGTCAGTGGATTTTTGCGCGGACATTGTTATATCTAAAATGGAACAAAAACGTGAATTATAACGAATATAAAGCTAACTGTAATTGATGCTGAGCACGAAAACCATGCCACAGAAAAATCTGAGCCGTAATGGTATCAATAAAACGGAAACGCTTAATCATGCAGGGTTAAAGTATAATAATCCAGAGCAATAGCGCTCATCCTGCCGAAAACAGCTGAATTGATCGAACGCATCACAGTGATATTTATAATTACAATCTTCTTTCACACCATTCTACGGGAAAATTAATCATATGACAGCACGACCGTTGCGTTCAGTCTATCAACTTAAAGTCACCCTTAAATATCTCCGTCCTCCGATATGGCGCAGATTTCTAATTGCCAGCACCGCAAACCTCAGTGAACTGCATACGGTGCTACAGATTGTAATGGGCTGGACAAATTCACATCTGCACGATTTTATAATGGGTAATGTGCAATATGGTGAACCGCATGAAGAATTCTTTAACGCCATGAAAGATGAATCCAAATTCCGACTAAGCCAACTGTTACGGCTTGAAAAAGAAAAATTGCTCTACAACTATGATTATGGGGATGGCTGGGAGCATGAAGTATTGCTTGAAAAAATTCTGCCATTCGAGCACGACATGACATTACCGCTATGTATTAAGGGAAGACGGGCTTGTCCGCCCGAAGATATCGGCGGTATTCCTGGATATGCCATGTTTCTTGAAGCGATTAACGATCCGACACACCCGGAACATGAAGAAATGCGCGAGTGGATGGGTGACGACTTCGATGCCGAGCATTTTGATATTGACGAAGTCAATAAGATGCTGAATCAGTACACCAAACGATAAAAAAACCGTCTTTACCTCGCAGACAATACATATAGTCCTTTTATCTTTGCAATGACATGAATGTAGCTCCGAATGTAAATACTCAGCAGCGCTACAGAGAAGTGCGCAAGGTTACGCTTATTGGTTCGGCTATTGATTTTATCCTCGGTGTCGTCAAGATTATCGCAGGGTGGTTCGCTAATTCTCAAGCCTTGATCGCAGACGGCGTTCATTCATTTTCGGATCTGTTGACAGATTTTCTTGTGCTCTATGCAGCCAAACATTCGCACAAAGCCGCCGACGAAGAACATCCTTACGGCCATGGCCGCATTGAAACACTGGCGACGGTTGGTCTGGGAATTGTCTTGATCACCATTGCCTGCGGGATTGCTTATGACTCAGTGCGTCGCATCAATAAACCGGAGATACTGCTCGAACCCGGCGGATTGGCGTTAATGATTGCAGTACTGTCAATTATTTCCAAGGAATGGATTTATCGCTATACCGTAGCCGCAGCACGTCGGTTGCGCTCGGACATGTTACTGGCCAATGCCTGGCACAGCCGGTCAGACGCAATTTCATCCCTTGTGGTCGTTATCGGCATTGCCGGTGCCATGCATGGCTATCCGTATCTGGATGCGGTTGCAGCCATTGTCGTCGCGGTAATGATTGCAAAAATCGGCGCCAACATGGTGCGCTCAAGTTCACAGGAATTGATCGACCAGGCATTGGATAAAGATGAGTTACACGCCATTCGCGAGCATATTTTTAATGTTAAAGGCGTCCGATCGTTACACATGCTGCGTTCGCGCAAAAGTGCGGGCGATGCTTTTATTGATGTGCATATTCAGGTTGATCCCAGGCTCAGTGTATCGGAAGGGCACCAAATCGGCGAAGCCGTACGACGGCGCCTGTTGGATTCTGTTGATATCGTATCCGACGTAACGGTACACATTGATCCGGAAAATGACGAATCGGATTCTCCCGGTAACAATCTGCCTTACCGAGAAAAAATCATCGAAGAACTCAAGCGCTGCTGGCCGCAATTGTCTGCCTCACTGCTTGAAGACGTTACGCTGCATTATTTGTCCGGAGAGATTTATATCGAACTGGACTTGCCGATTGAGATTTTGCGCAACACAAATGAAGCCAAACAGTTGGTGAGCGAACTCAAACAGGCGGCGCACGCACTGCCGTATGTCAGCGATATACAGGTACGATTCAAAGTCTGATCATACCGACGTCACCACAATCATCTGACAATCTGACGCACATTCAATGCGCGAATTAGTCATCGTGCTTTTTACCATGCCCCCGGTCATGTTTGTCATGGTCACGACGAGAATCTTTATCCTTGAAATTTTTAGCCTTATCGCGGCGATGATCGTGGTGATCATGTTTATCATCGTAATACCTGTGCAAATCATGGCCCTGTGCAGGATGGTAATCGTAATGACGCAGCTGTGTATCGTGCCGGTGCTGACTGTAATGCGGAATATAAACATCGTTATACCACTGTTCGCGAACAAAATAGACCGGACGGTCACAGGCACGGTACTGGATACAGAAGCGCCGCCAGTTCTTAACATGCTTGTGCGGAACATGCAGGTATAGCGGCTGCTGTATAACATTGGGCGGCGTATAAATAATAACCGGATTCGGATAAATCAACTCGGGCGCCGGAAAAAAATCACCCAGATGAATTTCACCGTAAAATCCAGGCTGTCCGATTCTGAGCGAAAGTCCCACGTCGGCTGCCAGTCCGATTGTAGACGAGAAAATCCAGATTGCGCCGACCAACAGATAATTCTTTATACGCTTCCTTACCATCTGTCTCTTATAGTTTTGATGACTCATGCAGGACTCCCGTCAGTTTTCCAGTAATTTATGATAAAAAGCAAGTCGTCTGGTGCTGATTTTTCCATTCTCCGCGGCGTAAATCAGAGCACAACCGGGTTCGTTCAAATGCCGGCAATTGTGGAATTTGCATTGCCCGATATAAGGGTGAAATTCAGTAAATCCCCATGCCAGATTTTCAACTTTAATATGATTCAACCCGAATGCCTGGATACCTGGAGAATCAATAACAGCGCTGTTGGCATTGATATGATAAAGGCGCGAATGTGTTGTCGTATGGCAGCCCGAATCCAGCGCGGTTGAAATTTCGGCTGTCATGCGCTGTGCATCGGGAACAAGCGCATTCAGAATAGTCGATTTTCCCATTCCTGATTGACCGGCAAGAACACTGACCCGATCTTCCAGATACGGTCTTAATACCGAGATGTCATTGATTGCGCTCAGCTTCAGCACCGGATAACCGAGTGTCGCATACAGCTCCAGTATTCTGATCGCAGCCTGCGTCGGCTCAGTCAGATCGGCCTTATTAAGTACGATAATAACCGGAATACTCTGGCTTTCAGCGGCAACAAGACATCGATTGATCAATTCTTCGCTGAAACTGGGAACAGCGGCGACAACGACTATGATCTGCGTAACATTCGCCGCAATAATTTTTTCCTTGTAAGCATCACTGCGATACAGCAATGTTTCCCGTGGCAGAATTTTTTCTATCACCCCCTGTTCGGGAGCAGTAATCCTGAATTCAACCTTATCACCACAAGCCACCCCCCCTTTTTTTCCGCGCATTACGCATGAGAACCGTTCTCCGTCTCTTGTTTCAACCATGAAATTCCTGCCAAAAACAGCACTTGCCACACCGGTTAGAGCGGTTCTTGTTGTTGCCTTGTCGGAACGAAACGTACTCAAACAGAAAACAACTTGTCTATTTTTGCAGCGCAGATAAAATCATTTTCTGACAGACCATCAATGGCATGTGTCATATAGACAACGTCACATCGATTGTAACCCACCGTAATATCAGGATGATGATCTTCCCGGTGCGAGACCCAAGCCAGCGCATTGACAAAAGCCATGGTTTGGTAATAGTTCTTGAAAGTATAAGTTTTACTGATCTGTTTACCCTTCAACTGCCATCCTTCCAGTTGTTTCAGAAAAACTGAGGCTTTTTCTGCGGTCAGCGGCTCGATGCCGCCTTCGCAAGGTTTACATTTTTGTGCAGCAAGCTCGTTCATATCTTTTCCTGTTGGATTCAAGACGCATGGTGAATCTGGCGCTGCAAATGGGCAACCCTGGTTGCAGCGGGTGGATGCGAATCATAAAAAGTAGAGTGCAATGGATCTGGCGTCAACGTAGCGGCATTATCTTGGTAAAGTTTGACCAACGCATGGATTAAATCTTCAGCTGATGCATTCTGTGCGGCATAGGCGTCCGCCTCAAACTCATGTTTACGTGAATAAATGCTTGAGATTGGGTGAAACAGAAAAGTAAATACCGGTAGCACCAGAAAAAAGAGCAGTAATGCCATGGCTGCTGAAGGCGCCATTTCAACAGACACCCCCAGACTCTCATAAAACCACGTTTGGTTCATGAGATAACCCAACAGCCAGAAAAACAGCAGGCTCATGATAAATGAAGCCATTACACGCTTGATGACATGACGATGTTTGAAATGACCCAGCTCATGCGCAAGCACAGCTTCTATTTCAGCTGGTTCCAGACGTGAAAGCAAAGTATCAAAAAAGACAATGCGTTTGGTTTTGCCAAAACCTGTGAAATAAGCATTACCATGATTGCTGCGACGAGAACCATCCATGACAAACAAACCGTTCGATGTGAAACCGCATTTTTTCAATAATTGCTCAATTCTTACTTTCAACGCAGCATCTTCCAGCGGTAAAAATTTGTTGAACAACGGCGCAATCCAGGCAGGAAAAATAGCCAACAGAAATAAATTAAAGGTAATCCATGCAATCCATGCGTATAGCCACCAGTTGTCACCCATTTTCTCCATCAGCCATAAAATACAGAACAACAGTGGCGCGCCCAGCAGCGCCATCAACATGGCTTGTTTGATGAGATCGGTAAAAAACATGCCGGGTGTCATTTTGTTAAAACCGAATTGTTCCTCGATAACAAAGATGCGATAGTAACTCAGTGGTATCTCGAACATCCCCATAATCAGAAAGGTACACAGAATCAGCGCCATACCGTGTGCAATCGGATCGCTGATCCACCCATGCCAGAACAGACTCAGCGCATTCAAACCGTCCCCCAATGTAAAGATAAGCAGCAATACGGCATGCATAAAAATGCCAAAATAACCTGCGCGCGTTTTTGCGCAGGTATAGTCGGCTGCTTTACTATGATCCGCCAGACTAATTTGGCTGGCAAAATCCTCAGGTACTTTGTTCTGATGTGCGCGCACATGGCGGATATGGCGCATCGACAACCATATCTGAATCGCAGTCGTAATTAATAAGGTAGTAATAAAAATCAGCGTAAATGATTGCATAGTAATTACTTTTTAAGTTATCCATAAATGAGAAGTGACGATGTACCATGAATATGACAAAATAAAATACATTATATTCAATTGAAACCGATACTCTGAAATTTATTAATAATTATGGCACAAGAAAATAACACCCATAGCCTTATCTGGATTGACATGGAAATGACCGGGCTTGATCCCGATAAAGATCGCATTATTGAAGTTGCTGCCGTAATCACCGACAGTCAACTGAATACCATAGCCGAAAGTCCCGTGATGGTGGTTTTTCAGTCGAATGAAATCCTCGATGGCATGGATAAATGGAATCAATCCACCCATGGAAAATCCGGATTGATTGAAAAAGTAAAGGCTTCCAGGCTATCGGAAGCTGAAGCTGAAGCACAGATGCTTGCTTTTCTGCAGCACCACGTTCCTTCCAGAACTTCACCGATGTGTGGCAATTCGATCTGCCAGGATCGGCGTTTTATGGCACGCTGGATGCCACAACTGGAGGCCTATTTTCATTATCGCAATCTGGATGTCAGCACCTTTAAGGAACTTGTCAAACGTTGGAAGCCCGGTATTGCCGCCGGACTGAAAAAAGAAGGCAAACATGAAGCGCTGGCAGATATTTATGATTCCATCAATGAACTTAAATATTATCGTGAATATTTTATAGCGGGTTAATTGGAATGATGTCACAATCCCAGCGTGAATCACGCAGTCATAAAATAAATAATGAACGATTCATTACTTAATTGAGCATAAATCAATCAGTTGTGCTTTAAAACTTCTGTCGCACACTTGCACCGGCTTCAGTTTTTTATGCATACACATTATTCATCCAAAAGGAGACAAAACATGCACCAACAAAACAAATCGATTTCAGTTATTGCTGTCAGCGTTTTATTTATTTTCGCACTGAGCACATCATCCGTTATCGCGCATGGACCAGGCCATGATGACGATCAAGAAAAATGCGAACACTGCGAAGAAAAAATTGCGAAAATGGACGACGATGGCGACGGCAAGATCAGCAGAAGAGAGTTCATGAAATTCCACGGCGACAAATTCGATAAATATGATCTGAATAACGACCGTTTTCTGGATGCGGATGAAGTTCACTACATGATGGAAGATATGCATAAACATATGCATGACGATGATCACGAACACTCCCATGGCAGCAGCGGTAACGGCGACCATACCCATCAACACAGTCATGATGAAGAGCATGATCACCACTAAAAAGTGATGTAACGAAAAGCGGGTAGCAGGAAGAAGCTTCTACCGGATTGCGATAAGTTGTTGAATAAAATTCACCAAAAGCATTTTCAGCAACATTCGAATATACTAACTCGAATTATAATAACGCCATCAATGCCGCAATCCGGCAGGTTCGGCAGCCCCCGTTTTCTGGTCGAGTGGCTGCGGATCAAGCACTGCCACAGTCAGTTGATCATCATTAAAGTATTTTTCTGCGACAGCACGAATTTGTTCGGCGGTAACAGCTTGCAACTTCTCCAACATCGTATCAATATCACGATAGGACAAACCTACACTTTCCAATCGGCCGATCTGCATCGCCTGTGCGAAAATAGAATCTAATTGAAAAACCTGACTGGCAACAGCTTGCGCCTTAACACGATTCAATTCTTCTTCGGTGACCTGCTCTTCGATCAGTTTCTTGATTTCCACACGTATCGCCCGCTCCAGTTCGTCGACCGTCTTGCCTGGACTCGGTGTCCCGCTCAAAAAAAACATTCCTGGTCCCCGACTGGTTGCACTGTAACCCGCACCGACTGAATTAGCGATCTGCAATTCGCGCACAAGTGATTTGTTCAATCGAGCCGAAGCATGTCCATCCATGATATTTTCCAGCATCTTCAGTGCAAAAGGCTCCCAATCACTCTGCATATTTTTTATAACCGGGGCATGATACCCCATTACAAGATAAGGCATTTCTGCAGGCGCCTTAACGGTGATCCGCTTGATACCCAGTTGTGGAGGCTCGATTTGCGGCTTGCGCTGATCAATTGTCAACAGCGGGCGGTGAGATATGCTGCCGTAATGCTTCTGAACCAGTGACCTAACTTCTTCAGGATTGGCATCGCCAACAATCACCAAAATGGCGTTATTGGGTGCATACCACCGGTCATACCATTGTTGCGCATCCTTGGCTGTCATATGCTCGAGATCGTTCATCCAGCCAATAACTGGCCGTCTATAAGGATGCGACTGATAGGCAGTCGCCATCATTTTTTCAAACAGCAGTGAACGCGCCTGATCGTCGGTACGCAAGCGGCGTTCCTCCATAACCACATTGATCTCTTTGGCAAATTCTTCTTCAGTGAGCAGCAAATTTTGCATGCGATCCGACTCAAGCACTATCGCCAATGCAAGATGATCCTTATGCAATTGCTGAAAATAACCAGTGTAATCACGACTGGTAAATGCATTCTCGCGTCCGCCGGCAGCAGCGATGCGTTTGGAAAACTCACCACCAGGTACATTACTAGTGCCTTTAAACATCATATGTTCCAATACATGGGCAACACCCGTCACGCCATTCAATTCATCAATACTGCCCGCCTGATACATCAGCAGGGAAACTATAACCGGGGATCGATTATCTTCCTTGACAATCAGCGTCAGACCGTTCTCTAACCTGTATTCGTGCGGATTGGCGAATGCAGTAACCGCCAATCCGGAAACGATGGTTAATGCGAAAAAAACAACCGGAAAAGCTGCACGGCGAATTGACTTCATTTTTGCTAACCTAAGCATGACTAAACAGAATAAAATTGGCGATTATGATATGTTACTGCAACGAGGATAGAGCCTACCAGAATGTTTAATTTTTTTAAATCTAAAAAAAGTCGCCCCGAAGAAGAAAAAGCAGTCGAGAAAGAAGAAACAGCAGAGGGTGCAGCCCTGAGTCCTCAGTCAAACGGAGAAATACCGCAAGATGCTGTTAAAACATCCCTGCCTGCTGAATCTGAACCAGTAACAGCAAAAAGTGAAGTGGCTCAGGAAGAAACCAAGCCGATAGGTTTTGCAGGCAAGCTGCGACTTGGACTGGCGCGTACGAGGCAAAATCTGAGCAAGCAGCTTTCCGGCCTGTTTGGTGGTGGCAAGATTGACGAAGAACTTTATGAAGAACTGGAAACTATCCTATTAACCGCAGATACCGGCGTCAACGCAACAACACAGTTACTTGAAGATTTGCGTCAACAAGTCAAAAAAAAGGGATTGACCGATGCCGCGGACTTAAAAACAGCGTTAAAAGAATCACTGGTGGAAATGCTCAAACCGCTGGAGCGACCGCTGGACACAACGACAAACAGCCCTTTTGTGATCATGATTACCGGTGTAAATGGTGTTGGTAAGACAACATCTATCGGGAAGCTGGCGAAATATTTTCAATCTCAAGGCAAATCCGTGTTGTTGGCTGCAGGAGATACTTTCCGGGCAGCTGCGCGTGAGCAGCTGATCGCCTGGGGTGAACGCAACAATGTAACCGTCGTTGCACCGGATACCGGAGTTGATAAAAAGAACGATCCGGCAGCGGTGATCTTTGATGCCATTAATGCAGCCAAGGCACGTGGAATTGATATTGTATTGGCGGATACCGCTGGGCGTTTGACCACGCAAATGCACTTGATGGAAGAAATTAAAAAAGTGAAACGCGTTATCGGCAAAGCAATTCCGGATGCACCACACGAAGTCATGCTGGTGCTTGACGCGAATACTGGCCAGAATGCCGTAACACAAGTAAAAGCTTTTGATGAAGCACTTGATGTTACCGGACTGATTCTGACCAAACTCGACGGCACCGCAAAAGGCGGCGTCGTTGCCGCGATATGCGGGCAATATCCGCAAAACCCTCCGGCGCTTCGGTTTATCGGCGTTGGAGAAGGACTGGACGATTTGCGGCCATTCAATGCTAACGACTTTGTTGACGCCTTGTTTGATTAGTCGTTTATCAACAACGCATGCACTGAATTTTAGTTATGATCCAGCTCCGACATGTCAGCAAACGCTTTCCTGATGGTTATATGGCGTTGAGCAATGTTGATCTTACTATTGATACAGGTGAAATGGTGTTTGTAACAGGCCATTCCGGTGCTGGCAAAAGCACATTGCTGAAATTAATTGCCACTATCGAACGCCCGACATCGGGCAGCATTACCATCAACGGTCATAATATCGCACAGATAAAGCCCGCCGCGCTGCCATTCCTGCGCCGGAAAATCGGTTTTGTTTTTCAGGATCATAAACTGTTATTTGATCGTACTGTTTTTGAGAATGTGTTACTGCCGTTACAGATCAGCGGCTTTGACCGGAACACAGCAACCAGCCGCATACGCGCCGCACTCGACAAGGTAGGTCTGTTGAGCAAGGAAAATGTATTACCGATAACACTTTCAGGCGGCGAACAGCAACGGCTTTGCATAGCGCGCGCCGTTGTACATCGCCCCGCGATTCTGATCGCCGATGAACCTACAGGTAATCTCGACTCCGCTTATGCACGCGACATTATGGCAATGTTTTTTTCGTTTCATCAGGTCGGGGTCACTGTGTTAATTGCAACACATGACGCAAACTTACTGGAAGATAACAAGCACCGCGTTATCGCTTTGCAACAAGGAAAACTACAGAATGATCAGCGCATGGCTTAATCAACACTGGTACGCTTTTTCTCTGACAATCAGACGTTTTCTATCAGCCCCGATTACCAATCTACTCAGCATACTGGTGATGGGTATCGCTATCAGCTTGCCGGCCGGCATTTTTGCACTGATGGGGAATTTACCGACCGTTTCCGGGCAAATATCCATTTCGCCACAAATAAGTCTTTTTCTCAAACAGCACGCAACTCAGGATGACATTGATCTTATCAGAACAAAACTGGAAGAAGATAAGCTTGTCGCAAGCTATCAATTTGTATCCAAGGATCAGGCGCTATATCAATTGCAGCTGGACAATGGATTAACCGAGGCTGTACACAATCTGGCACACAATCCTTTGCCGGATGCGTTTGTAGTGGAAACACAGGATGTACGCGTAGATATCATTGATCAACTGCGCGCTGATATGCAAACATGGCCTGCAATCGAGCATGCACAATTTGACTCAGCATGGGCAAAGCGTCTGGAGGCGCTTACAAATTTTGGCCGCATGCTTGTACTCGTGTTATTAACATTACTTAGCATAGCCATTATTGCTGTTATGTTTAACACGATACGACTACAAATTCTCACCCGGCAAACCGAAATAGAAGTATCGAAACTGGTTGGCGCAACAGATGCTTTCATTCGACGACCTTTTTTATATTTCGGCGCCTTGCAAGGTTTTGCTGGTGGCGTTACGGCTTGGCTCATCATTACTTTCGTTTTGCAAATCCTGAGCGATGAGCTCCGGGTGATTGCCGGATTGTATGCCATGAATTTTCAATTGCACGCCATCGGATACGGAGACACCATCAGTCTTCTTCTATTTACTACCTGGCTCGGCTGGCTGGGCGCGCGCGCCTCGGTGGCAAGTCATCTCTGGCAAATTGAACCACGCTGACGCCAATATTTGATCGCATTAAGCAATAAGAAATGCATTGACGATTCTTTTTGACACAGGAATGAACCATCACACGAATTAGCACTCTCACTTCAAGAATGCTAAAATGAGAAATTAAAATTTTTATTAATCACAGTTAATAAAAGAGGTGCGTTTCATGACAAATGCTTTAACGATCCCCGCAATGGGCAGTAGTCTTGAGAGCTATATTCACTCAGCCAACTCATTTCCGCTATTGTCTCAGGCAAAAGAAAATGAGCTTGCAATACGTCTGCGCGATCACGGCGATATCAATGCTGCTCAGCAGCTTATTCTGTCGCACCTGCGATTTGTTATTGCAATTGCACGCAGCTATAAGGGTTATGGCCTGCCTCAGGCGGATCTGATTCAAGAAGGCAATGTGGGTTTGATGAAAGCAGTGAAACGCTTTGACCCCGAACGCGGTGTCCGACTGGTGTCATTTGCGGTGCACTGGATTAAAGCCGAAATTCATGAATTCATCATGCGTAACTGGCGACTGGTCAAGATTGCAACAACAAAACAACAACGTAAATTATTTTTTAACCTTCGCAGCTTAAAGCAAAGTCTTGATACCATGAATCCACAGGAAGTTGACGCCATTGCCAAGCAATTAAATGTCAAGCCAGAGGAAGTGGTTGAAATGGAAAAACGTTTCAGTGGCAATGACATATCGCTGGAGCCGCTGTCAGAAGATGAAGATGAGAACTACAGCCCCATCGCTTACTTAACCGACGGTGCGGAACCCTCGCAGATACTTGAGGCTGAGCAAAACCGGATATCACACGTTGAAGGCCTCCAGCATTCACTGGCCAGTCTGGACGACCGCAGCCGTTATATCATTGAAGCGCGCTGGCTGCGCGAGAAGGACACGGCAACACTACATGAGCTCGCAGATGAGCTTGGCATATCAGCCGAGCGCGTGCGTCAAATTGAAGCCAAAGCTATCCAAAAAATACGCCAAAAAATGCTGCCTCACTGATGAGGAATTAACGGATACGTCATGATACAAATCTGAAAAGACAACGCAACGAGCAATACCCGAAAGCAGCATCTCGCTGGAATTTACATATAAAAAAACCCTCTGACTACGAGGGTTTTTTTATAATCAATCACTTAGAATCAATGCCCTGAATGACGCATATGTTTAATGGCTTCCTCCATATGCTTTGCACCTTCATCAGCATGCCCCATTTTGCCATGCTTGATGGATTCTTCCATATGTTTGATGGCTTCTGACATATGCTCGTGAGCTTCGGCATGTGCCTTCTCAGCCGCCTGTGCATGATGTAAAGCCTTTTCCGCATGTTTTACCAATACATCAGCATGACCGTCTTCGCCATGGGCAAGCGCCTGACCAGCGTGCTCCATCGCTTCAGAAGTATGCCCCGCGTCAGATGCAAATATCTGCCCGCTTAGAAAAAGCGCCAGAATCCCTATTGCAAATGAATTTACATGTTTCATGATCATTCCTCCTTACTTGATAATTTAAAACAAGTCCATCTGGATAGCCCGCAATAACCGTGTCTGCTTTTATTTAGTACGTATCCAACATGAAATAAAGCGCTTTAGACACATCCTACTTATAGCACAAAGTACACGAGAAAAATATAAAAAGTACAAATTATATGATCCCGATCAAATCACCCACCCGATCATTAATTCGAAGGTAAATAGACTTCGTTCGACTGACTAAACGACGCACCGGGTACTGGTCCGCCGCCGATAGCATATAAACGTTTTCCGACAACCGCCACGCCTAATCCGTGACGCGCAGTGGGCATAGGCGCCATCGCAATCCACCGATTTTCTTCAGGTATATATTTTTCATTGGTGTCAAATGTACCCTCTCCAGACTCTCCCCCAAGCACATAGATATGCCCATCTATCACACCGGCCGCGATTCCGCTACGCGCAGCAGGCAAGCTGGTCCGATATTGCCACTGATCCGCACCGGGATCATAAAATTCCACCACACTCGTATTTTGTTTGTATTTTAAATTGGAGCGGCCACCTATTGCATAAATTCCTAATCCAGCTGTCACGACCACCAAATGATCGCGTGGTACTGATAAAGAGGCAGCGCTTGTCCACGTATCCGTTTCCGGATCATATATTTCAGTCACACCTGTATTCCGCTCTCCATCGTAACCGCCAATCGCATACAGCCTGCCCTGATAGACAGTAACTCCGAGCGCTCCACGCGAAGTAGGCATCGGTGCGCGCTCACGCCATATCTGTGTTGCTGGATTAAACTGATAAACCGTATTAACTGGGCGCCAGACGGAAAAGCCGGATTTGGCAAATCCACCGATAACATACAGAGAACCATCAATTGCGGCAATGCCGGCATGATGCCGTCCTTCAGGTAATGGCGCTGCCGCTGACCAGACATCTGCTACGGGATCATAAACTTCAACATCCCGGCTAATAGCAAAATCCAATACATTGCTGAAGCTTGGTCGATTGAATCCGCCAACAACATACACTTTACCACTCAACGCGACAGCAGCAACTTCGGTGCGTTTGCTGGGTGCTGGCGCAGCTTGCATCCATGCACCCCTCCCTGTCTCAGCAACCACCTGCTCTATCGCTACAAATACAAAAAAAAGCACCAGTGCAATCAACGACCTGAGTATACACATTGGATAATTTCCCCTTTAACTTTTCGAATAATCCAATACTTAAGTTACTACAAGCATTAAATCGCGCATAACTATGCAAGTATCACACAGTTCGTATCGACTTGAAGAAAAGAGAAAAATTATTTGGCTTCCGTCCCGACCAAAGCGCTGGCTCGGCTGATCCAATCCCTTCCATTTAAGGCGACTGCTTGATGTGGCCCATCTTCACGACCTGTTAGCATCATTCCTACCGTTATCACGGTTATCCTGTTTGCGGCATTTGTGAAGAGATTCTTTCCAATCCGTTTCCGCATTGCCAGCATAATTGAAAATTAGCCGGATTTTCTTCACCACATGTCGGACAACTAATGACTTGATTGGACTGCGGCATAGCTTCATAGTGTTGAACTATTTTACGACCGCGTTCATAATCCTCATCGCGAATCACCCATACTTCGGGATAGGCGTGTGTAAACGGAATATCGCCCATACCACCCTGAGCATGCTGGTTAAAGAGTTGCGCCGGTATAAGCGCATGTTCCAGCATATCCATTACAATATGCGCTTCCATCAGATTATTGGCGGAATAAAGTTTTTTCATAATTCTAGACAAACTAGGTTCGGCGAAGAATTTTACAGCATTCTCGCCCATTCTTTTAACATGGTTATATAGCAGTCCTAAATTTTATGTGGTTTAAGAATTTACTGATTTATCGAATTACAAGCGGCGATCTCACTGCTCCAGAGCTGGAATCAGCTTTCACTGAGCATGAATTGAAAGATTGTCTGCAAATGGAACTGCAAAGCCGTGGCTGGACTTTGCCTAAAGAGAGTCAAAACCGATTTGTTCACAATTACAATGAACATCTGCTCATCGCTTTCGGTGTGAAAAAAAAACTGCTGCCCACAACAGTGATTAATCAGTATGCCAAAGACCGCATCATGGTTATGGAACAACATCAAGGCTACAAACCTGGCAAAAAACAAATCAGGGATATAAAGGAAGCCGTATTGATCGAACTAACGCCACGCGCTTTCGTGCAGCAACAGACGACATATGCCTGGATTGATACCGCAAAAAAACTGCTGATCATCGATACAGCCAACCTTAAGAAAGCTGAAGAACTGATAGAGTTGCTTATCAAGACAGTCCACGGAATAAGACTAGCTCCATTTACAACCAAAATCTCACCGTCAGCCGTTATGACACGATGGTTATCGGGTGACGAACCACCTGCGATCTTTACCATTGATCGTGATTGTGAATTACAGAGCGCCAGTAATGAAAAATCCATAGTACGTTATGCGCATCATGTACTGGAAGCCGAAGAAACCAGTCGCCATATCAGAGCAGGCAAAAAAGTCATTCGACTGGCGTTAACTTGGTCTGACAAAATTTCGTTTGTTCTACAGGATAATCTGCAAATCAGACGTATTGCACCACTGGATATTGTCAAAGAATCCACCGACATTTCAGAATCTGCTGACGATATTTTTGACAGTGATTTCGTCTTGATGACTGGAGAATTCAGTCAATTATTGCCTGACCTGATCCATGCGCTGGGCGGTGAAAATTAGACATTAACCCCAACAAGCAAGCATTATAAACTGATACCAGCTACCATGACTTTAACCATTCAAGGTTTAAACGCACCATTTCACTGCGCGCACTTTTTCTGGAAAAAGAGTGATCCGCATCGGGAATTTCATGACGTTCCAATCGCTCTTCGTTTAAAAGATTCCGCCACACAGGTGATGCATCCGCAACTTCCTTGAATTCCTTCGCAATCCAGTCGTTTCCGCTCAAGATCAACAGTACATTACCTTCAAATTTTCTCAATCCATGCGCTAATCTGACAGGGAGAGGATGACTCTGATCAGGCACATCAGAAACCGCATTTTGCGTCGAAGCAGAACGACCGCTCGCACGAAAAATCTTCATCACATTCTGCCATAATGAGTCCAGTGACGCTTTGAATCTGAATTGTCCTGAAAACAGCTTACTCCAGAATGCTTTCTCAAGAAAACGTCTTAAGTAATAATGCTTTACAATCGTTCTTGCACGCCCTTCTTCCGTTCTTACCCAAGGATTTGCAATGCTGATACCGTTTATGCGTTTATCTTTGTAAGCATAAAACAGTACCGCGGCAGACGAATCACACTCCCCCCAGAGCACGACCTCTTCAATGCTGCTGCAATGCGCCAACAATGCGTCTATTGCAGCTTTGATATCCGCGTCCACATGTTCAAATCCACGGTGCACGCCTTCACTGTCTCCCATTCCACGGTAATCAAAGCGTAAAGCCGCATAACCAGCCTGCTCCATGGCACGCGCCAAGGTAACAAATTGACGCTGGACACCTGCCCGATATTGCGGGCCATCAGCCACAACAAAGACAACACCCCGCCTCGGCGGCGTATCCGGAATGCTCAGAATCCCCATTAACACACTGCCTTCACATTCAAAAGTAACAGGGGTTTCCATTTTATTTTGTCTCTATTAAGTTTTTTGCGCCCATGCACTGGTGCGCTCAATAAGACGATCAGCAACAACACGTTCCCAGACCTGCCAAAAAGCGGGCCCGATAACTCCTTCATAGCAAATCCGCACACCCGCTTCGCTCCAGTTTTGTTCAACTTGAATACTTTCTTTACTGCGGCCCTGCTCCAGAGAGGCAAAAACGTCAAACCACTGAATTTCAAGATTCGCCAACTCATAGTAATTGGATATATGCTTCGTTTCCAAAACGGAGAGCAGCGAAGCTGATGTTTCGTATCCGGATAGTTCAACAGTCGTATCTTCCTGAATTCGACTCCTGAGCTGGGCCATGCTGATCTTATCCTGTTCCGACAGAGCTCCGGCAAGAGCGATTCTTAATATTTGAGTAACAGCCGCCTTTCCGTTCAAGACAGGCTGCCAGAGCAAAACTTTGCGCAGCCTCGGTACCGCACGCGCCAGATCAAGCGCAAGGAACGCACCGTGCCTGAGCGCCCACAACCTGGTATGATCATAACCTTGTGCTGAGATCCATCGAAGTCCTGCATTTAGATCAGCCAGATAAATATCCCAGTTACCATCCTGATATTCACCTTCACTGTCTCCTGTACCGTAAAGATCGAGCAACAGGCAACCATAGCCCAGTTTTGAAAACTCACGCGCCTGAATCGCAATCATCTGCCGGCATCGATTCATTTCCTCAGCCAGTGGTTGGATATACAGAAAACAGCCCTTTACCTGGGTACCATTTTGCGGCGGATGATGAATCGCAAACAATTTTCCACTCGGACCATCAAGATAAAAAGGTTCCGTTTTGCGATCAAGAGGGGGAGGCATCGACTGTAGCATTTAAGTCATGAAGAATTGACTACACTGAACTCGGCTTTACTTGTTGCTGAAAAAATAAAGGCATGCGTTTCTGAAAGGTTGTCGATGAAATTTAACTATCGCGGAATTGAATATACATTAGTGCTAGAATCATAGTCAAATTTGTTCTGAGAATAATATATATGCTATAAATCTTAGGGTTAAAATAATTTCCAGAATTTTATGGCAATAAAATAATGCGAAACAAACGTAACTGATTTAACCGTGTAGCTAAAAACCGGTCATTAAATTTAAATTTCATTAACTTTCTATCGGCTAAAATCACTAAAATCTTTATATTTGCACGATAATAGAACAACCAATTGATTGACTAATTAACTATAAAAGAGAGTATTCTTGATGAAACCAAATCAAAAGATCAGAATAAATCTGCGCACCTGTATGGTTTCCGCAGCCATCGCGGGCGGTTTGATTGCGTGTGATGATGGCACCATCAGCAGTGGAGGCGGGAGCGGCAATGAATCCGCATCTGTTACACGCACACGCGCCATGCCAACAGGTGCAGGAACCGGTGTCTTAATGAACAGCCCGGTATCCGGTGTTTCATATAGCGCTTCATCCGGCAAAAAAGGCATCACGAACGAGAACGGACATTTTGATTTTAATTATGGCGATACGGTTGAATTCAAGCTCGGCAGTTTGACACTCGGTAAAGTTAAAGCCGCTCCCGTGGTGACACCGATAGATCTGGCCGAAGGTGATGAGAAAAAATTACTGAACCTGCTTGTTTTATTGCAGTCACTTGATACAGATGGCGATGCATCAAACGGCATTACCATTACCAAAACAGCAGCGGCCACAGTCAATAGCGCAATCAAACTCAACAGCGATCCTGAAGCATTCGCAAGTTCTCCGGAATTGCAAAGCGCGCTGGAAGCAGCCGGTATCGAGCATGCAGCCAAATCTGTCGATGAAGCACGCACGCATTTCATGATTTCCGGCGTGACGACACTCAGTACCCAACTATGGGTCAATTACAATGACAGTACTGCGTATGTTCTTCGCGTAGCCGACGACGACAGCGGCGAATATATACAAGGCCAGGCCACACCGGATGATTCCTGCGATGAAAATCGTGTTTGTGGCGGGCGTACTATCATTCAGGCAGGTGTTGAACATGGTGTCGCAAAAGCAACTGAATTTGATACCCGTGGCTTCAAAATTGTGGGTGAAACAACCATAGACACCAATCTAAAAGCGGGTTTGTCCGATCCGGGTCCAACCCGGCGTATCCGTACCGATGGTCTTGACATGATCAATTCAGACATTGTGACAGTCCAGCGAGAAAGAGCACAGAAAAGTGTTTTTGGCGAAATGTTCCATATCGCCAAACCGATTGAGCTCAGCGATGAAAATGAAGTTGTAGAGAAAGAAATCAAGGAGACCCGTTTTACCAGGATAGATAATGATCCCACCGGTATCGTTGGCGCCTGGGCTTATGACGCCGATGCAATCAAAACCAAAACACTGGTATTTTTTCCGAATAACCGCATGCTGCTTATTGATCCGATCGGTGAAGCTACAAGAGAAAATCAGGCGAGATGCGCCAAGCCCGGTGTAGAATTTGCTTCATATGACTACAACAAAGGCAGCAATCAATTAAGAATATCCAGCTTCACCTATAATACCGATGGCTGTATCGGATTCTCTGGAAGCGATGGCGCGCATGGTTTCACCATCAACCCGGATGGCAGAACTGCCAAATTGGAAAAACAGGGCGAAGAACCTGTAACGGTTTATCGCGTTTCCGGCTAAACCGATCAGTAACTGAATACGCAGAAATTGCTGGTTCCACTCAAAACCATACTTTTCTGGTTTTTGGGGAACCGGCAAACTGGTTTCTGCCAAGAGAAAACGTAATCGTGCATGATTATCGTCTAATAAAACGCTTTCTTCCCGTTTCGCCCGCCGACCTGTAACGTTTCAATTTCAAAACAACCCGGATATGCCTATTTTGCGTGTCGCACTCAATGTTCCGATCGACACGTTATTTGACTACGAATCAGCGGAGGCAAGTCCATCGGATATCGGTCTTCGCGTTTGCGTACCATTTGGCGCAAGAAAGCTGATCGGGGTGATCTGGGACGTTTGCACGGAATCTGTAATACCCGTCGACAAGTTGAAGTCGGCCATTGCTGTTTTCCGCGACATTCAACCGTTGCCCGCAGAACTCATGGCACTGCTCTCTTTTTGCAGCAAGTATTATCATCATCCGCTAGGCATGGTTGTAATCAATAGTTTGCCCGTAAAACTACGTCGCATTAAACCGGCAGTGCTTAAATCTGGAATACAGGATGTGATTTATACGCTGACGGAATCTGGCCGACAAATCGACAGATCGTCGATTCCGGTGCGCAATACAGTCATGCATAAGCTGCTTGAAGCTTTATCTGGAGATACACAACTTGACGCTCAGCAGGTCCGGAAAATTTCGGTGCGTGCAGCAAAGCTCTTAAAGCAATGGACCGCAAAAGGCTGGGTGGAAGAGAAACAGTATGAAATCTTGCCCGATACGAATGATTCAGCAAGAAAAATACCATTGCTCGAATTGACGCTGGAACAATCAGTCGCAGTAAATTCAGTCTTCACGCAATTCAATCAGTTCAATACCTGGCTTTTACACGGCGTAACGGGCAGCGGCAAGACCGAAGTTTATCTGCGCTTGATTGAAAAAGCATTGTCAGAAAACAAACAGACACTCATTCTGATTCCGGAAATCAATCTGACACCGCAACTGGAAGCTGTATTTCGCGTTCGCTTTACGAAAACTCCAATAGTCAGTTTACACAGCGGATTGAACGATACCGAACGTCTGCGTGGCTGGCTACAGGCGCAACAAGGCATCGCCCGTGTGATTCTGGGCACGCGGCTGGCCGTATTTACTCCTCTGCCGGATCTGGGGCTTGTCATCGTCGACGAAGAGCATGACAGTTCGTTCAAGCAGCAAGATGGTTTGCGTTATTCAGCCAGAGATTTGGCTGTTTTCCGTGCAAAGCAAGTGCAAATACCCGTTGTACTTGGATCGGCAACGCCTTCACTAGAAAGTTATCATAAGGCGCTGACCGGACGTTATCACCATTTGCGCCTGAATCATCGTGCGGTAAAGAATGCAGCCCTGCCACAGATCGACTGCATTGATATACGTTCCGGGAAACCCAAAACCGGTTTGACGGGACAACTGATTCATGCAGTCAAAGACTGTCTGTCGCAACGTCAACAATCGCTCATTTTTATCAATCGGCGTGGCTATGCGCCGGTTCTGCTATGTCGCTCCTGTGGATGGACGGCAACCTGCCGACGTTGTTCCAGCCGTCTTGTCGTACATCTCCAGGACAAAAAACTATCCTGCCATCACTGCGGCCACAGTGAAGGTTTTCCATACGCATGTCCGCGGTGCGGCGATCCCGACATCAAACCTTTTGGCCGTGGAACACAGCGCGTTGAAGAAACCTTATCCGAACTGTTTCCAGCAGCACGAATTCTTCGCATCGATCGTGACAGCATCAGCCGCAAAAATGCCTGGCAGCAAATACTGCAAACCATTCATCGCCGCGAGGTTGATATTCTGATCGGCACACAGTTACTGGCAAAAGGACATGACTTCCCTAATCTTGCACTGGTCGGTATTCTGGACTCGGATCTTTCACTGTTCAGCACAGATTTCAGGGCCGGAGAGCGCCTTTTTGCACAACTGATGCAAGTTTCCGGTCGCGCAGGCCGGGCTGAAATTGCCGGCCGGGTACTGATTCAAACTGAATATCCCGGTCATCCCCTCTATCAGGCCTTGCAGCAGCATAACTATGATGCATTGGCGCGAAACATTCTTGCGGAAAGAAAAGTCGCCGGCTTCCCGCCCTACACTTTTCAGGCGCTTTTACGAGCAGAAGCGCACAGTATTAACACGGTCACTGATTTTCTGCACACTGCGCATAAATTGGCTCGCTCAATAGTCGATAGTCTGAAGCATAAAAATATCGAAATTTTTGATCCGGTTTCTGCCGCCATGGCACGCCTGAAAGGTATGGAACGAGCGCACCTACTGATTCAATCGGGATCACGTCAAGATCTTCAGTTTTTCCTGACAAACTGGTATCGGCAACTCAGCGCACTGCCGTCGTCAAAGATACACTGGATATTGGATGTAGATCCGATCGAATTTTGAATTCTAGCGGACTTCATGGCCGGAATCAGCCATGTGCCACTGCCTGATCAGCCATGCCACTGCCTGAAGTGTCCTGTGTCGATGTGAATGAAATTCGAACTTGGATAATAGCCGACACCGCCGACCTGAAGCGAAAGCGCAGCATCACGCAAATCGATCAGTGCATGACCTGGCAGGCGAATATCAATCGCCTTACCCAACATGTGCAAACTGCGTTTGGCGACACCATTGCTTTTAGCATTCAATTGCTCATTGGTCTTGGGTGAACGATAACCTGAAATGACATGAAACTCCCGTTGGGAACCCATCTTATATTGCAGTAACTGAAGCAGGTCGAGCAGATTATAATCAATTGGATAAATCTCACCGGTACGGTGATCACGCAAAACCTTTTCAATCGCCTGGAGTCCGTCGGACTGATAATCGCCCTCAGCCCAGTATGTCGCTTGAGTACGTTCATTCGTGTGCAGATTTAAAAAAGACAACTTTCTTTCGTGCACATGCAGCATACCGGCATGCGCCCCGGAAAATGCGAACAATGCGCAGGCGCCAGCGCCGGCTTTCAACATATTCCGCCGCTTAGAATCAGGCAGTGTGTTGATTTTGGATAAAGCAGATTGACTTTGTGTAAGAAAATGTAATGTCATTCAGAATCCTCCTTTCTTGGTGCCTGCACCGTAGCATGATTTTTCTTTAGGAACAACAAGTATGGCGAAACTTTCAACGCGCCCGATCTAAAGCGCGCTCATCTCTACCATAAGTATCGAGCGAGTAATGAATATTTTGGTCACTGTCTATCCATGTTGTCAGATAAACAATATAAACAGGCAACGGCTCGGGTAAATTAATCTGTCTGGTTTTACCTGAATCAATCTGTGCTTTTAATTCTTCTGGCGATAGTCGTCCATCCAAGGCAAAGTCCGCAAGCTGCAGCGGCGCCTCCAGTCGGATACATCCTGAACTGAATGTTCTAATATCTCTGTTAAACAAAGATTTTGCGGGCGTATCATGCAAATAGATGCTGTAATCATTGGGCAGCATGAATTTTATTGTTCCCAGCGCATTCTGCCTGCCCGGTTCCTGACGCAAAGCATATGGAAACCCGGCTTTGATTGCATTCCAGTCTATTGTTTCAGGATCAATAGGGCTTGTACGAAAAGTATAATCCTCATAAACCCGGATATTCTGCGATGTGAAATAAGCCGGGTTTGCCTGTTGTTTGGGCAGCAGGTCCTTGCGTGCGATGCTAGCCGGCACATTCCAGTAAGGATTGAGGATCATATGCGTAATGCGACTATTAAAACTCGGTGTGGAACGGTACTCCCGTCCGACAATAATGCGCATATCAAACATATACTGACTATTTTCTATGGCCGTCAATTGGAATCCGGCTATATTCACCAGCAGATAACGTTTACCCAGATTTCTGGGCAGCCAGCGTAAACGCTCCAGATTAATACGTAGCTGTTGCAGCTTTTCCATCGGCGTCCTGTTCATCGCTTCAATAGTGTTTGAACCGATAACGCCATCCGCGTTGAGTCCATGTTGCCGCTGAAAAGCCCTAACTGCATTCTCCAGCGCGTTATCATAGTAGTCATTTTGCGCTTCCGATCTGAAGGCAAGATTATATTCCGGTAAACCGTGCGTTTCATACGCCTGGACAATGCGCTCTCTTACCATTGGAACGGCGGCATGCGAATTGCCTGGTCTCAGCAATAATCCATTGGGCAGCTGTGTCCACACCACCTGACGTGCGACCAGATCCCGGAATTTAGCCAGCGCATGTTTAAGGTGCTGATAATTTGGATTGGGCGACACCAAGCTTTCAAGTGAGTGCTGCAAATCACCAGAATTGAGACTTTTCAGTAAAAATTGAATCGCATCAAAGTCTGGCTGAGGTATGTGCCAGTCAGGATCGACTTCTCTGGCATCAGAACGGCCGCGATACAGGTCACGCATAAATTTCAGCAGTGACCGGGTTGTTCGCAGCTCCAATATGAATTTATTCTCGGGCGTCAATTCTGCAAATAACTGTACTAATTGATCCAGCTGATAGTGACCACGCTCCAGACCATGATCCTCCGCGCTGGCCATAAACGCCATAGCCGTATTAAAATGAGGCGTGGGTTGTCCGGATATTATCCAAACCGGTTGATAACTACGTTGATCATAAAACGCACGCAACGCAATAATTTCATTTGCTTCTAATCCACCTTCAGCCAGAATCCTGTTTAATTGCGTATCGAACTCTGCACGCAGTGTTTCCCCTTCGTATGAAAATGCACAGGTCGATAGTGTCAGCAGCAGTACAAAACCAGAAATGCAAAAATTTCTCTGAAGGGTATAAAAACAGACCAAGATCATCAGTTATTCGTTGCGTAATATTCATCAGAAATTCGCCGAACCATAACGAATTTGCGCTTGAATAAGTAATATACGCGAAAATCGACTAACAAATATGGAAGAATAAGACGTTTTTTCGATACTATTGCTTATTGCTATTTGCCACAGAAATTTTTTTCATAGGTCTTAATGCCTGAAGGTCTGAAATGACGATCACACGTTTGTTGTTACTGTTTATTTTCTATACGGTTTTAACCGGCTGCACGAGTATTCCGGAAAACATCAATCCGGTTAAGGATTTCGATGAAAACAGATATCTTGGGAAATGGTATGAAATCGCCAGGCTGGACCACGCCTTTGAACGTGGATTAAGTCATGTGACGGCTGAATATCATTTGCACAGTGATGGCGGCATCGAGGTTACTAACCGCGGTTTTTCCAATACGGAAAACAAGTGGAAAGAAGCCTCGGGAAAGGCTTATTTTGTCGGGGAGCGCAATATCGGGCATCTGAAGGTTTCTTTCTTCGGCCCATTTTATAGTTCTTACATTATTTTCGAGCTGGATAAGGATGATTATCGATATGCTTATATTACTGGTTACAACAAATCATTTCTGTGGCTTCTATCAAGAGAACCGATTGTCAGTCGTGCGGTAAGAGAACGATTTATTCAAAAATCAAAAGAACTTGGTTTCGAAACGGACGCTCTCATCTTTCCAGCCCAGCATTAAGAAACGTCTGAAAAAAGTTTTCCAGACGTTTCCATCCATCTCACTTCCTGGCTTCAACCTGTACAGATCTACAGCTTGGTGCTCTGCCAGCCGTTAGCTCTAAAACATTCAGTGCAGTCATTGTTAGTGGACTGTTCTGTGTGCTCAATGATCTAGAAAATTGACGCAGCCACTACCCCGACATCACATCTTCTGACGAGGAATCATACATGAAACTTCATAAAAGAATCATTCTGAAATTAAGCGGAGTCATATTGCTATGCACCGGTTGGTTTGTCTGGCAAAATCCGGGGCGCGAACCACAGTTGTTTTTCCTGCCCGTAGTTGAAGCAGCCATTGTTCCTAATCCATTCACTCTGTCTGACACATCGCCCGATGCACTGATCGACAAGATCATCACACTCTCCGGTTTGCAGAAACAGATTGATCAAATCGGCGATAAAATGCTGGAAAATATTCATCAGTCTCCTCAAAAGCCTGACGATCCGGTCATCGCCGAGAAAATTGAGAAAATTGTCCTGGATACTTACCGCCCGGAATTTTTTTATCAACAACTACGCAGCACATTTAAACAGAATCCGGATCGCGATCGGCTGAAAACCCTGATTCAGGTGTTCAATTCACCGCTGATGCAAAGAATCACTGAAATGGAAAATCATGACTTCAATCTCGTAACTTTCGAAACCTTTATCGAAGACATAATCAGAACACCTTTACCGGCAAATCGTTTAAGATTATTGCAGGATCTGGAAGCCGTCACGCGAACCACCGAACTTGTAACCGAAATTGCGTTAGGCGCAAAACGCGCTTTACTGACAGGTAGGATGCAAAGCGAGGGTAATGAAGCAACGCAAATACTGGATGCGCGCATTGCGGTACAAGAAACTGACATGAATGATAACACTTATCAAAATGTGATTATCATGATGGCGTATTCATATCGTGAGCTTACCGATCCGGAATTAAGTGAATACATCCGGTTCTATGAAACTACGGAAGGTGATTGGTTTATTACACATGCTGTCAATGCGATGATTGGAGCGTTCCGAACCGGTTCGCTGGAGGCCGGAAAACGCATTGCAGCACTGGTGGCGCAGTAGAAATCATGCGCTGCATTCCCGCTTTGCAATGAGCGTCCATTCGAGCCGACAGGATCACAACCCGCCAACAGGCTTTATTGATTCGAATACAAAATGCAGATGGCACCACTGGAGTGAATAACATCCATCACGCGTAACGAATACCCGTTTTACGTAGACGGGGAATTTTCAACAGCCAATCCGGCAATCTGTTGTCTGGAAAACCGGATTTATTTCTCTCTTTCGAGCACGACGTGGTTTTTCTGCGCACTCAAGGTCCCATGCTCAATAATAGCCAATGTCAATCGCGAAATCGCTACGCGCTTACCTGTGGCTTCTTCGGTGATATCGGTTTGCCAGACCTGCGTACGTCGCCCGGTATGTAACGGTGTGCAGGTACCGATTACATGTCCCGCTGTCACGGCGCGGATATGATTGATATTGAGCTCCAGTCCAACAGCACGATATTGGTCAGGATCGATAGTCATCCAACCGGCGACACTGCCCAATGTTTCGGATAACACACAACTGGCTCCGCCATGCATAATACCGAAAGGCTGGGTGGTACGTTTATCCACCGGCATACGCGCCTTCAAAAAATCCGGGCCGACGTCAACAAAATGAATGCCTATATGCTCACCCATGTTGGCATTGCGCAAACCTTCCAGATATTCAACCGTATAATCTTTAAACCAGATGCTGCTGCTCATAACACTCCTCAATTATTTTTGTATTGCGTGACAAATCACTCTCAGGCCATGATTGTTGCGATTTCGTTCAGCATTTTCTCGTCATCACTATAGTCCACGTGTATCGAATACAACTTTTCCCGATATTGAAATCGCAACGAAGGAAATGCAAATGCATTCAATGTGCCCGCCAGTCTGAGTTCGTCTTCCAGCGCGGCCTGGATATCCGCACCGACCAGATCTGCCGCAAACAGCGCGACATCGAGCCCGATTTCACGCGCACATTGTATCAATGTTTCCGACCTGGACGGATTTAAAGCATTTAGGTAATAAGCCTTTTGTATTTCACATCGCATATCAACCCCGGCAGCAGCGCGCTGTTTCCGCGCGGCGAGAATCGCTCGGCATGCCGGATAGGTCGAACGCACTGGCGTATTACTTGTCCAGAAAGCGTAATTAAAATAAACCCCCGGCACCGTTTTCTCAATTTTCTGCCAAGCCTGCTGTATCATGATACGCAAATCTTCAGGCATAGGTTCATTCGTATCCGGTGCAAGCCCACCCAGCACATAAGTTACTTGTACGCGTTCCGGCAACCTGCTTTGCAATCTTCGCCAGCTCGCTTCAAATGCGTAACACCAGCTGCACATCGGATCATAAATATAAAAAAGACGGGAAGGTAGCATTAAAAATCGCTCTGCAACTGAATGCTCGATTCGGAGCAATTAGCATCTTGTAAAAGATTGATGTCTATGTAGATAACTTAGTTTGAAGTTACGTTTTTTTATCTGCCCCAACAATGGCTATCACTTCTTCAGGTTTTAAATGCAATAAATTGCCTATTTCCGCATAATCATCCGGCAGTGCAGCATCATCCCAGCCATTTGCCGAATGTCGCGCCAAATTGACTGCCAGAAAAACATTGCGGACACGCTGCTGATAGCGATATTCATCATCGATCAGATGAATCAGCAACTCCGGCAGCCTCCATTTGATTGCCAGCGCCAGTTGCAAATCATGTAATGCAAATCCCAACACCTGCTCCTGTGCCTGATGACTGCGCAGCGTTTTGTCTTGGGCCTGTAACGTTCTTATCATCAGCATTTCCTTTGGAGAAAAGCACCACATCAGTATTTCTGCGATATCATGCAGCAAAGCGGCAATCCGTATTTCTTCAAAGTGCAAATCATGTAATCGAACCGCCCATTCAAACGCATAGTTAGCCGCCACTTTTGCACGTTGGATAACCTTCAACAGATACACCAACGCGCTCATGTAGTCCTGGCCCAGCACATCCTCCACCAGCGGATTGATAGGTACTTTTTTCAAGACATTCTCGGGTCCAATCATCATGATGGCTTGCTCTACTTCAACAATTTCATGTTCTTGCGTACTATGTTTATGCGCTTGCAAATACCGTGTGAGCTTAACAATCATCAGCGGATCGCTTTTTATCACTTGAGCGATACTGCGTGGTGTTTGATGCTCAATATCACTGGATAAATCTGATAGTTTACGCGCAGTCTGTTTAAGCACAGGAATTTCTACTTTGGTCAATTTATCGACCCATACGCTCAATTTCTTATTGTCTTTCTTTAACATCAGATGCTCCAGTTATGCTAACACTATATTTGCTATAACGAGATTTACAGAACAATGATTAGAAAATACGATCAGAAATATTACCGCACTTTATTCTGTCCAGAGTCCTTCCAGGTTGTAATATTTCCGCGCCTCCGGTTGCATGATATGCACGATGACCTCACCAAGGTCAACCAGCAGCCATTCACCGGTCTGTTCACCTTCAAAACACAAAATAACGCCACCGGCTTTTTTTACCTTTTCTCGCACGTTCTCAGCCAATGCTTTCGTCTGGCGTGATGAGCTCGCGCTTGCAATAATGACATAGTCAAATAGGGATGTAAGCTTGCCGACATCCAGCACTTTAATATCCATCGCCTTAATTTCTTCAAGTGCATCAACCGCGATGTTGACCAATTTTTTTGAATTCATATTCTTCTGTATAGAGCTGATGAGTTTTAATATAGTCGGAAACAGCGTCAGGCAACAAATAGCGTATGCTTTTTTTCGCCGCAACCATGGCGCGTATCTGCGTAGCGGAAATATCGAGCAAAGTGGTTGCCGCCATGTAAATCAGTCCATAAGGTTGACTTGTCAAGCTGACTGAACATGTTACCCATCGCGCGGCGCATACCTGTTGTATTTCTTCTGGCAAATCCTGCTTGTGTTTAATCAGCATGCTCCCCGGTCGATTGACAATGACCACATGGCAAAGCTCGAATACCTCATGCCAATCGCACCATTGATGGATCTTTAAAAAAGCATCGGCCCCCATAATCAGACACAGCGCAACATCTCCCCCATATTCCGACCGATATTCCCTGAGCGTTTCCACCGTCCTACTGACGCCTTCGCGTTTAATTTCTCGAGTATCCAGGAGAAAACCGGGGTTATCCTGTATCGCCAGCTCCACCATTGTGGCACGCTGCGTTTTGGATGCAAATGGCAAGTCACGCAACCGTGGTGCACCTGCCGGAACAAAAAAGAATCGACTGAAGGCGATGTCACTGAGCAGCTCCTCGGCAACACGCAAATGTCCAAAATGGATTGGATCAAACGTTCCGCCATAAATACCCACCAGCGCCGGATTAGTCATAACAATCAATAAAATATCCGCAGATTAGCCACGGTCATGATCACAACAAGGCCAGTCGCATGTCGGTCAATACTTCTGCAAGATGCGAAGTAAATCGTGCGGCAGCGGCACCGTCAATAACGCGATGATCATACGATAATGAAAGCGGCAATACTAAACGCGGCACAAATTCTCCGTCACGATAGACTGGTTTGTAATTCGCTTTAGAAACACCAAGAATGGCCACTTCAGGTGCATTGATGATGGGCGTGAAAGCCGTACCGCCAATTCCGCCCAAGCTGGAAATGGTGAAACCGGCGCCCTGCATCTGTTCCGGCTTCAGTTTGTTTTCGCGCGCCAGTGCGGACAATTCGCTTAATTCGCGTGCAATCGCCACGACACCCTTTTGATCGACATCACGAATTACCGGCACAACGAGACCATTGACGGTATCAACAGCAAAACCGATATGATAATAACGCTTAATAATCAGATTGGTTTCCCCGTTAGCATTTTTGTCCAGCGAGGCGTTAAATTCAGGAAATTTTTTCAGCGACGCAATCAGTGCTTTCATGAGAAACGATAACAAGGTCAATTTGACAGCATTTTGCTTTTCCGCTGTATTGGATTCCTTGCGTAATGCTTCCAGATCGGTGATATCCGCCTCATCAAACTGCGTTACGTGAGGAATCATAACCCAGTTCCGATGCAAATTTGCACCTGCGATCTGCTTGATACGGGATAGTGATTTGATTTCTACCGGCCCATGCCTGGCAAAATCCACCTGCGGCCAAGGCAACAAATTCAGCCCCGTCTCTACAGGCGCGCTCTTGCCATTCACACACACCCGGGATAATCCGGCCTTTACAAAAGCCTGAACATCTTCTTTCAGTATCCTGTGTTTAGGTCCACTTCCGATTATCAGATCCAGATTGACACCCAGTTCACGGGCAAAACGGCGCACCGACGGTCCTGCATGCGCCTTGGTTGCTGCGACATCAGCCGGAGCAGGCTGAATCGGAGGCGAAGCAGGGTATATCTGCTTTACCTCTGCTTTGATGACATTCTCATTCGACTCGGTTTGCGCCGCATGCGTAATCACCTGTGGCGCCTTCTCAGAAGTAGCTTCTTCACTCCGTTTATTTTTTTCAGTGCTATCAGGCTTTCTTAAAACGGATTCCGTATCAGTATTTCCGCCTGAGTCAGCTATTTCAATAATCGCTATCGGTGAGCCTTCTGAAACCTTATCACCCGGCTTGACTCTGATTTCACGAATCTTTCCAGTGAAAGGCGCCGGAATATCAATGGTTGCTTTGTCCGATTCCAGCGCAATCAACGGATCTTCCGCATTGACATGATTTCCATTCTGAACAAATACCTCAACTACAGGTACATCCGAAAAATCGCCGATATCAGGAATAAGTACTGTTTTCAGCTCACCCACATAGTTTCCTTATGACATATCCATACGGAAGAATCAGTTAACTTACAATGTCACCGGATCAGGTTTTTCCGGATCAATATTGAATTGCCTGATCGCCTGCGTGACTTTTTGTTTTTCAATCTTCCCTTCATCGAATAACGCTTTTAACGCAGCAACCACAATATAGTAGCGATCGACTTCAAAAAACCTGCGCAATTTCTCGCGCGTATCCGAGCGTCCGAAACCATCCGTGCCCAGCACACGATAGGTTCCCGGCACGAACTCGCGTATCTGATCCGCGTGAACCTTCATATAGTCTGTCGCGGCAATTACGGGACCATCCCGTCCCTTGAGACAGTTTTCCACATGCGAAATTTTGTTTTTTTTCTCGGGATGCAGCATATTCCATCGATGGATACTCAAGGCTTCACGCCTTAATTCGGTAAAACTTGTCACGCTCCAGATATCTGCATTGATGCCGAAATCCGCTTTCAGAATTCCGGCAGCAGCAATCACTTCACGCAAGATTGTTCCGGAACCCAGCAATTGCACCCGCAATCCCTTCACACGCTTACCCGATTCACTGAATAAATACATACCCTTCAGAATGTGCTGTTCTGCGCCTTTGGGCATTGCCGGATGGGCATAGTTTTCATTCATTACTGTAATGTAATAAAACACGTCCTCCTGCTCCTGGCACATGCGACGCAAACCATCCTGAATAATGACCGCCAGCTCATAAGCAAAAGCCGGATCATACGCAATACAGTTTGGTATGGTTGAAGCGGCAAGATGGCTGTGTCCGTCTTCGTGCTGTAATCCTTCACCATTCAACGTAGTGCGTCCAGCGGTTCCACCGAGCAGGAAACCGCGGCAACGCATGTCTCCGGATGCCCAGATCAAGTCACCGACACGTTGAAAACCGAACATGGAGTAAAAAATATAGAAAGGAAGCATTTGGACATTATACGTACTGTACGCTGTCGCAGCGGCAATCCAGGATGATAACGCACCCGCTTCATTGATACCTTCCTGCAGAATCTGGCCGTTCCTGTCTTCCTTGTAGTACATCAGTTGATCCGCATCCTGCGGTGTATACAACTGCCCCATGGATGACCAGATGCCAAGTTGGCGGAACATACCTTCCATACCAAAGGTACGCGATTCATCCGCAACGATGGGTACAATATGCTTGCCGATCTGTTTATCTTTAACCAGGATATTCAGAATACGAACAAAAGCCATCGTAGTTGATGTCTCACGGCCATCGCCGCTTGCTTTCAATATCGATTCAAAAGCGTCCAGCCGCGGCACCGATAGCGGTTCAGCACACTTTCTCCGGCGGTGATAAAATCCCCCCAGCGCCTTGCGGCGTTCACGCATATAGTTATATTCTGGCGAATCTTTGGCGAACTTCAAATACGGTACTTCATCGATTTTGTCATCCGGTATCTCCAATCCAAAGCGATTGCGAAATGCTTTCAGGGAAGTTGTACCCATTTTTTTCTGCTGGTGCGTAATATTCTGCGCCTCACCCGCTTCACCCATACCATAGCCCTTGATTGTCTTGGCCAGAATAACAGTCGGCTGCCCCTGATGCTTGACTGCCTCCGCATAGGCCGCATAAACCTTGTGAGGATCATGGCCGCCACGATTCAGCCGCCAGATATCGTCATCGGACATTGTGGCAACCATTTCCAGTAGCTCGGGATACTTGCCGAAGAAATGCTTGCGCACATAGGCGCCATCACGGGACTTGAAATTTTGATATTCACCGTCAACGCACTCCATCATCCGCCTTTGTAACAATCCCTTGGTGTCTCTGGCCAGCAATGGATCCCAGTATGACCCCCAGATCACCTTGATCACATTCCATCCGGCGCCGCGAAATGCCGCTTCCAGTTCCTGGATAATTTTTCCGTTACCCCTCACTGGTCCATCCAGACGCTGCAGATTGCAGTTAATTACAAATATCAGATTATCGAGAATCTCGCGCGACGCAAGTGTAATTGCGCCGAGCGATTCGGGTTCGTCCATTTCTCCATCACCCATAAAGGCCCATACCTTGCGAGCTTTGGTATTGACGAGTCCGCGGCTACCGAGATATTTCATGAAGCGCGCCTGATAAATGGCCATCAAAGGTCCCAATCCCATGGAAACCGTTGGAAATTGCCAGAACGAAGGCATCAGCCAAGGATGAGGATATGAGCTCAAACCGTTTCCGTCCGCTTCTTGACGGAAGTTGTTGAGCTGCGTTTCAGTCAACTCGTCTGCCAGAAATGCATACGCGTAAATGCCCGGTGACGAATGTCCCTGCACATAAACCAGATCACCCCCATGATGTTCACTCGGCGAATGCCAAAAATGATTATAACCCACATCATAAAGCGTGGCGGCAGAAGCAAAACTGGCAATATGCCCGCCTACATTGGTTTCTCTGTTAGCTTTCAACACCATTGCCATGGCATTCCAGCGCACATACGAACGGATGCGATGCTCTATCGCATTATCACCGGGCGAACGTGCTTCCTTGCCTGTTGGAATCGTATTGATATAGGCGGTATTTGCGCTATAAGGCAGATAAGCACCCGATCGTCGCGCTTTTTCGACAAGTTTTTCCAGCAGAAAATGAGCGCGCTCAGGCCCCTCATTGACGAGTACGGATTCCAGTGCATCCATCCATTCCTGTGTTTCCTGTGGATCGATATCCGGTTGCGATTCCATAGTGCTGTAATCCGAAAAAATTTAAAGTGAGGCGTTTTTCTGATAGCGCTCAGCTGCCAGTATGGTATTACACAATAACATCGTGATCGTCATCGGCCCTACGCCACCGGGAACAGGCGTGATATAGCCCGCAACATTCTTGACTGAATCAAAATCCACATCACCGCACAGCCGACCATCCGGCAAGCGGTTAATACCCACATCAATGACTGCCGCGCCAGGTTTTACCATTTCCGCCGTCACCATTTGAGGCTGGCCTGTCGCTACCACGAGAATATCGGCAGAACGGGTAAAGTACGGCAAATCTCTTGTCTTTGAAGAACAGATTGTCACCGTCGCGCCGCGCTCCAGCAACATCATGGCCATGGGCTTGCCGACAATATTGCTGCGACCGATAACCACCGCATGCCTGCCTTCGACTGGAATATGATGCTGTTCCAGCATCATCGTTACGCCAAAAGGAGTACAAGGTGCGAAATTGGTGTTGCCGGTAACCAGTGCACCGACATTATATAAATGGAAACCGTCGACATCTTTTTGAATGGCAATCGAAGTAATAACCTGATTGTTTATATAGTGCGACGGCAGCGGCAACTGCACCAGAATACCGTGAACATGCTGATTCTGATTAAGAACTCTAATGCAATCGAGCACTTCATCCTGGTTCGTATTAGCGGAAAAATGATGCACCTCGGAATGAATACCGATTTCACTACAGGCCTTCACCTTGTTGCGCACATATATCTCTGATGCAGGATTATCGCCGACCATAATGACCGCAAGTCCAGGGCGCAAACCCTGTTCGGTCAGTCTGGCGGCTCGCTGCTTCCATTCGGCGCGCACATGGCTTGCCAACAGTTTGCCATCTATGATTTGAGCATTCATGCTATATCAAGTACATAGGGAATAAAATTCTTTTTTTACGCAATGCCTCAAATCGTATCAATCATTCCAGGCAATGAATCGATGTTGTTCGACAAAAATCAATCAGGTTGTTTGGTTTTCTTGATTTTAAGAAAATAAATCAACAGCCCGACCAAAAATACTGGAATAACAAACAAAGCAGCTGAAATTAACCCGGCCGCCAGTATTGAGAGCGTAGTATTACCTGGCATGAATAAGGTAATGAACCATATCACTACAAAGGCGATAAAAAGCCCGCCATAAAGTATGGTCTTTTTCCCGCGATCATAGAGCCGCCATAATGCACCGGATACACGAGTATCGTCCACGTAATGATCAAAGACTTCCGCTAGGCTCTGGTCTCCCGGACAGGAATCATAGCCGATGGCAATAGCCAGCGCATTGGTGCCATCCTCCATTCTCGACATTTTTTTTAGGAATTCAACACGATTGATCACTTTCTTTGGATTCATGCCATCACGCGTCAGCATGGTTTCAATTGCGACAAAGGCTGTTTCCCGAGGATCCTTCACACCCTCCAGACTCTCAGCAAACTTCCACATAACGCCAATCAAATAATGTTGTATCGTCAGATCTCTGAACTCGGGCGCATAATCATAGTTTCTCGCTTTCACGGTCACCAACTGCTCAGACAGAATCTCGCGCGCGTAATCCACACAGGCATCTACCGGCGATTTATCCGGCACGGTCATTTTTTCTGCGGACACTTTCTCCGCACTGACTGCCTCCATGACCTCTTTTTGAGTTGATATCTGTTCGGTTGTTATAGCTGAATCCTGCTCTTTATTGCTCATTGCACCGCCATCCCATAATTTTATTTTCCAGGCATTATATACCGGCTGGAATCATCTTGAAAAAGATCATTCCAAATCCGCATGCTGAGTTGCAGCAAGTAACTCAGCAAGTTTCATTATGAATATTCAGTCTTTTCCAGATCGTAGCGGTCAGATCCGCGCTGTTCATTGTGTAAAAATGCAAACCCGGCGCACCTTCCCTGAGCAGACGCTCACATAAGTCGGTCACTATATCGAGACCAAATGCCTGTATCGAGGCTGTGTCATCACCATAGCCTTCCAGTTTTTTCCGGATCCAGCGTGGAATTTCGGCGCCACAGGTATCTGAAAACCGCATCAATTGTGAAAATTTATTGATCGGCATAATACCGGGCACAATCGGCAGACAAAGTCCCATTGCTTCGCATGAATCCACGAAATGGAAATAGGCATCAGCATTATAAAAATACTGTGTAATCGCTGAATTTGCCCCAGCATCAATTTTGCGCTTGAAATTCTCCAGGTCAGCCTGCACTGATCGCGCCTGTGGATGATACTCCGGATACGCGGCAACCTCGATATGAAAAACCTGCCCAAATGATGTGCGTATAAAAGCCACGAGCTCACTTGCGTAACGAAACTCCCCTGCCTGCGCCATTCCAGAAGGCAGATCACCACGCAGAGCCACAATCTGCTGAATGCCTGCTTCCTGATACTTCTCAAGCAACGTGTGAATCTTCTCTCGGGTTGACCCAATACAGGATAAATGCGGGGCAACATTGTAACCTTCCGACTGCATTTCGAGAACGGTTTCGAGCGTCCGTTCACGCGTTGAACCGCCCGCACCAAATGTAACCGAAAAATATTTTGGATGTAGTTTGGCTAACTGCTGACGCGTTTGCCGAAGCTTTTCGATACCTTGCTCAGATTGCGGCGGGAATAGTTCAAAACTGAAAGTGGGGTTGAATTTTTTTTGTGACTTCATTTTGTGAATGATTGCCTGAACTCTCGGATGTACACAATAAAAGATATGGAACTTAACCCGATCATATTAAAAAAGCATAGCTTATTGCTCAAGATGAGCTCAAGGTTAATTAAATTAAACGCTCAGCAGCTTTTGCTCCAACAGGCACTCATCATGTTACATGATTGCCATGAAACACCGGACATATGCGCTATATGCTGCTTCGTATATGCCCGGCGTGATGTAGAAACGTATTTAACAGGTTACTGAAAAATAATTATCCGCATTGCCGCTGCGGCATTAAAAACAGGCTCAAAATGTGCATTTATTACCTATAAACTCCGTTTTTTACTCGGCGCAAGCATTTTGCCTTAGGAGTCAGTCTCACGGCTGTTCGCCGTGCTCTGCTTGCGCCGCCTGTTTTTTACCCGTCAGTGGATTGCCTCGATCACATTTTTAACAACCTTTTTAATACAAACCGCTTCTACTGTTAATAGCGATACATTTCCGGTTTATAAGGGCCATTTTTATCCAGCCCAAGATATTTAGCCTGCTCATCAGTCAATTCGGTTAATTTCACACCCAACTGACTTAAATGCAGTCTGGCAACTTTCTCATCCAGATGCTTAGGCAACACATACACAGCTTTCTGATAATTATCACCATTACGCCAAAGTTCGATTTGCGCCAGAACTTGATTCGTAAAAGAGTTTGACATGACAAACGATGGATGACCGGTTGCACACCCAAGGTTAACCAGCCTACCCTGCGCCAATACAATGATTCTGCGGCCTGTCGGAAAAATAATATGATCAACCTGGGGTTTAATATTTTCCCATTGATATTTTTGTACAGCGGCAATATCAATTTCCGAATCAAAATGTCCAATATTGCACACAATCGCCTGATTTTTCATTTTCAGCATATGATCATGCGTAATCACTCTCAAATTCCCTGTCGCCGTGACAAAAATATCGGCCTTATCGCAGGCATCATCCATCGTCACAACACGATAACCCTCCATTGCGGCTTGCAGTGCGCAAATTGGATCAATCTCGGTTATCCACACTGTTGCGCCGAGGCCACGCAGCGACTGCGCACATCCTTTACCTACATCACCATAGCCGCAGACCACCGCGATTTTTCCGGCAATCATCACGTCAGTGGCGCGCTTGATTCCGTCAACCAATGACTCGCGACAACCATACAGATTATCAAATTTTGATTTGGTCACCGAGTCATTCACATTAAAGGCCGGAAATGGCAGTTCGCCTTTTTTTTGCATCTCGTAAAGACGATGCACGCCAGTAGTAGTCTCCTCGGTCACACCATGAATATCGGCAAGTTTCTTTGAATACCAGCCGGGTTCGCTGGCAAGTTTCTTTCTAATCGAAGCATACAGAGCGCGCTCCTCATCATTGGTAGGATTAGCGATAACCCTGTCATCCTGTTCGGCTTTACTGCCCAGAATTAACAACAAAGTTGCATCACCACCATCATCAAGGATCATATTGGCATTGCCCGACTCACCATCGACAACCCATTCGAAAATCCGGTGTGCATAATCCCAGTAATCGTCAAGCGACTCACCCTTATACGCAAAAACCGGAATACCACGAGCAGCTATTGCTGCAGCGGCATGATCCTGCGTGGAAAAAATATTGCATGACGCCCAGCGAACCTCGGCACCCAGCGCCACCAACGTCTCGATCAGCACCGCCGTCTGAATTGTCATATGCAGCGAGCCGGCAATGCGCGCACCGGTCAGCGGTTTATCATTGGCGTACTCTTTTCGCACTGCCATTAAACCGGGCATTTCTGTTTCGGCTATGGCAATTTCCTTGCGCCCCCATTCAGCCAGTGCAATATCCGCAACTTTATAATCGGTGAAACTTCTTTTATCAGCATTAAGCACAGCGCTCATTAATCTATCTCCTTTAACTTGGAAAGAGCGCCGTTGTTACTTTAATCACAAACTCCACATCACTGAGCCTCACGGAATATCCCGTTGCAGCGCTCCTCAGCACGGTGGAAAAACTTTACATCTCGATAAAAATTTAAATCAGAATTCGGGCTTATTCATCGATATCAGACACCCGCGTCAGCGCGCAGCTGTTCCGCTTTATCAGTCGCTTCCCAGGTGAAACCAGGTTCCTCGCGGCCAAAATGACCATATGCAGCTGTTTTTGTATAGATAGGCTGCAACAGATTCAGCGAATGGATAATCGCTCGCGGACGCAAGTCAAAATGTTTATCAATCAAGTGAATAATCTTCTCATCAGAAATCCGCCCGGTACCAAATGTATTCACCATTAGTGAAACCGGCTTCGCTACGCCAATCGCATAGGCAACCTGGACTTCACACTGACTGGCAAGACCTGCCGCGACTATATTTTTAGCCACATAGCGCCCTGCATAAGCCGCTGAACGATCAACTTTCGAAGGATCCTTGCCAGAGAAAGCACCGCCGCCATGTCGCGCCATACCGCCATAAGTATCTACAATGATCTTGCGTCCAGTCAAGCCGCAATCCCCCATTGGACCACCCACTACAAAACGACCTGTTGGATTAACCAGGTATCGCGTCTGTTCATTCAACATTGCCTGCGGCAAGACCGGCTTGATCATTTCCTCGACGACGGCTTCGGTCAGATCCTTATGCGTAATATCAGGGTTGTGTTGTGTTGAAATAACAACTGTTTCAATGCAAACCGGCTTACCATCCTGATATCTTACCGAAACCTGAGATTTCGCATCCGGACGCAACCATGCCAACTTGCCGCTTTTCCTCAAAAACGCCTGACGCTCAACCAATCGATGCGCATAAAAGATCGGCATCGGCATCAGTTGCGGTGTTTCATCACAGGCATAACCAAACATCAACCCCTGATCACCGGCCCCCTGCTCCATTTCTTCCTCTTTCGAGCGGTTTACGCCTTGGGCGATATCAGGAGATTGTTTATTAAAAGCTGTCAATACTGCGCATGTCGTTGAATCAAAACCAATTTCAGAGCTTGTGTAGCCGATATTGCGAACTGTTTCACGCGCTATCAGATTGTAATCAACAGTTGCATGTGTTGTAATTTCGCCCGACAATACAATGAGTCCGGTACTGCACATAGTTTCACAAGCAACTCTGGCATTTTCGTCCTGAGTAAGGATTGCATCAAGCACGGCGTCTGAAACCTGATCCGACACCTTATCCGGATGCCCTTCAGACACAGACTCGGAAGTAAAAAGATAATTACTCATTGTTATCCTTATTGATTTAAAAATCGTTTATTATAGCAAACCCCCTTGCTCTAAAAAAACATCACAGCGAGAAATTCACTACGAAGCTGTTTTGTAGCAAACTTTTTGACGTTGACTGCTCGCTTGCCTCACCGCTCCCTCAGCACTCCATTTCCCGAATAATGATTTAATTCTAACCGCACCCCCCGTAACGAAATCAAATCATTGATAGTATTTTTTCACAAAAAAACCATAAGCAACTGATTTTAAGATCAATACATACCGCCATATATCAATTTTAGCAATTAATCACTCATCGCTTGTTTTCAGCCCCAAATACTCTGTATAATTAAAGGTTTCTTAGGCTCTCATTATTTGAAAACAAAGGCAAACGAATAAATATGGTCATTATTAGATTGGCGCGTGGTGGCGCAAAAAAACGTCCCTTTTATAACATGGTTGTCGCTAACTCATGCAATGCCAGGGACGGCAGATTTATTGAACGTGTAGGTTTTTATAATCCACGGGCAACAGGCGGGGAAGTTAAATTGCGCATCCACATGGATCGCCTTAGTTATTGGCAATCAAAGGGCGCACAGCTATCGGAAACCGTTAGCAGACTGGTCAAACAATCCCAAAAAACCCAAGAAGCATCGATCAATAGTTAACAATAATGAATAGGACAGGCCCATGGTTATTATGGGTCATGTGATTAATGCTTTTGGCATTCACGGCTGGATCAGGATTTATCCCTATACCGGAAATGTCGACAGCTTGTTGAACTACAAGATCTGGTGGCTCGGAAATGAGGATAGACCTTGGCAGCAATTGCATTTAGTTGCCGGTCGTTCCAATGGTGCTTTTCTGGATGCCAAGCTGAAAAACTGCAATGATCGAAATCAGGCGCTCTTGTATAAAGGCTTACAGATTGGCATTCCTCGTGAGAGCTTGCCAAAACTACCAGACAGTGGAGAAGAAGGTTATTACTGGTCGGATCTGGTCGGATCTGAAGTTATCAATTTAAATAACGAAATGCTTGGAACCGTCATTGGATTGCTTGAAACAGGCACAAATGATGTATTGCGTGTTCAAGTCAACGGTGAAAAAAACAAAGAACTGTTAATTCCGTTTATTGAACAGAAATTTATAATAAAAGTTGAATTAAAGTGCGGTCGAATTATTGTTGACTGGGAAAAGGATTACTAGAGCTGTGCATTGAAGCAACATACCAGACCTTACGAATGCGATGTCATCACATTGTTTCCGGACATGTTCAACGCCATTACACAATTTGGCGTAACAGGAAGAGCCTGCGGAAACAATATTTTTCAGGTACATACATGGAATCCGCGTAATTTTACTGCGGACCGTTATCGTACAGTCGACGACTGCCCCTATGGTGGCGGACCCGGTATGGTAATGAAGGCGCAACCGCTTGAAGACGCAATTATAAGTGCAAGAAAAAGGCAACAGCAGATTGGTATTGAAAAATCGGAAGTGGTCTACCTCTCCCCCCAAGGACAGCGACTTGACCATCAACTGGCTGTACGGTTTAGCAAATCTTCCGGCATCATTATGCTTTGTGGCCGCTACGAAGGCATAGATGAGCGGCTGATTATGCGACAGGTTGATACTGAAGTCTCAATTGGAGATTATGTTTTGTCGGGTGGAGAACTCGCTGCGATGGTGCTGATTGACAGCATAGTCAGACTGATTCCGGGCACATTAGGTGATCCTGAATCCGCATCCCAGGATTCATTTGCCAGCGGGCTGCTCGATCACCCGCATTACACGCGCCCGGAGGAATATAACGGCATCACCGTTCCTGAAGTACTATTATCAGGGAATCATGCTAATATACGCCGCTGGCGTCTGCAGCAAGCGCTGGGCAGAACATGGCTGAAACGCCCGGACTTGTTGAAACTGAGAATGATGCAAGGCATGACCGAGGAAGAAAAAATTCTTCTTGAGGAATTTAAAATAGCCTGCAAGGATCACGAAAATACAGACTTTAAATAGGAAAATGCTATGAACATAATAGATCAATTAGAAGCCGAAGAAATTAGCCGCCTGAATAAGAACATACCTGATTTCGCGCCGGGTGATACAGTCATTGTGAATGTCAATGTAGTGGAAGGCAACCGTAAACGCGTACAGGCTTATGAAGGTATCGTTATTGCAAAACGTAATCGCGGCCTGAATTCCGCATTTACCGTTCGAAAAATATCAAGTGGTGAAGGCGTGGAAAGAACATTTCAAACTTACTCGCCTTTAATAGCAGGAATAGAAGTGAAACGCCGCGGCGACGTAAGACGCGCAAAATTATACTATCTAAGAGCACGCTCCGGAAAATCCGCAAGAATCCGTGAAAAACTACCTGCGCGCGCGAACAAATCTTTAGTAACCAGTTCTTTGGCAGAGAACTCAGCAGCGCCGGAGAGCGCTACCGAATAAAATCTCTTCCGCAGAAAGACGAGTTGGCCGCAACAGCTAGTATTAGCGCGCCTGAATTTAGATGCGCACTATTAAAATCTTACAACACCTCACAGAATACAACACCGCCTTTGCTGAAATTGATCAAAACACAATAGCAAAGGCGGTATCAAAGATTATTCAGATCATCTTTTGATTTTTAATAAATGCTGCTAGAGCAGCTCTCGAACATTTTCCGGTGGACGGCATATTTTTGCTCTATTGCCGCGTACGACAATAGGTCGCTGCATTAAATCAGGATTATCGATCATGGTTTGAATCAGCGCATCATCCGACATAGAATCCAGCTTCAGATGGCGCGCGGCCAATTCATCTTCACGCAAGACATTGCGTGGCGACAGGCCGAGTTTCTGTATTAATTCACGCAACTCATCTGCGGTCAAAGGGGTTTCATAGTAATTAACCGACTCATATTCTCGTCCACTTTCATTGAGTATCGCCAATGCTCCCCTGCACTTACTGCAAGTAGGCTTTTGATAAATGGTTATCTTGTCACTCATAGGATAAACACTTCACTCCAGCAAAAGAATAATATAGCCTGATCACTGTTAATTATCTGACATCACACTCATCGGAAATCGCCTTATGTGCTGACGATGATCCTTTCAAACCATAAGTATCCGTTGTTAATGTGCCGCGCGAGGAAGTTCCTTGCACCACCAACGCATTGCCACGTTTTATCGCATCAGCCAGTTTATTATCCGTATTCTGATCCGGAGCCCAGGCGGAATCGTCTTGGGTAAAAAGTTTAAATGTCTGATTATTCACTTTAACAGTCACCTCACTCCCTGCTTGATAAGCATAGCCAGCGATATAACTAAAAACATTCCTGCTGTTCTCAGCCGGGCGGTGCGTGATCAATGCAAAAATATCACCGCGTTTGCTGTAGTTTCCCTCATTCTTCTTGGGCTGACTGACCATATAGCAGACTTTGTTATTAGTCTCCATGAACACATAAGCCTTCCAGTCGCCATATTCGCCCAGTAATCTTGGCTCTGAAGCCTGAACTGCGCCGGCAATGCCACTCAACATCGCCGCAGCGCCCATCAGCAATAACTTACTTACTTGTCGATACTTCATATTGCAAACCTTGAAATTAAATAAGATCGCCGGGCACTTGAAAAAAATGCCCGCCTCTTCTGAAATCTTGAAAAAAGAATTCAATCGAACGAATTATACGCACCCTTCCATTTTATAAATGTAATAACCATTCTGACTGATTGCATCAACAATTTCCGGTGGCATGCCTCGGCTATCCGTATGACAAAATCTACATTCCTTGCTAGTCACCGCCGCCTCTCCTTCATTAATAGAAGAAAGCCATGCCTTGGCGTACTCAATAGCCTTTTGATCGTCCTTTACAGCAGTAAACACATCGAAATGCATAATATGCCCGTCTTTGGCCTTTACATAGGTATCATAAACATGAATTTGCATTGTTGTTAAATCCTCAAATTAAATTTCAAAACTCAATCAAAACGAAGGCAAGCCCTGATCAACAACTTGATACCAGCCGCCTTGGTCATCAGAACGAGAGTTACTATATCAATTAATCCATCGTACTGCCACGATAAAATTGAACTCAAAAATGCTCATAAACTTCAACCCAGCGCCGCTGCTCTGTTCAATTTCGTCGTGCACTGCATTTCTTGAACAAACGCTTAAGCAGTTTCCAGAAGCAAAAATCGACTTTAATCGTTTTTCCTACGTGCGACAAGAACGCCGTCACGTGTTGGATTGATAAATGCATCAAAGTCGGGGTCGTCAAAAATAAGCCTGTTATGTTCTACGATAGCTTCTGTCCATCCCAGCTCGATGTCTGTATATACCTCCGCAGCCACGCGGCCATGCCAGAGCACATTGTCTGCAATATACAGTCCGCCTGGCCGAATTCTTTCTCTAGCCATACGCCACACCTCAGGGTACCCTCCTTTATCAACATCGTTATAACAGATATCAAACACACCATCGGTCTGCGCAAAAACATCCTGCGCCATGCCAACATTGAACGTAATCCGCTCCCAGAGATCTGCTGATGTCAAAAATTGTTCCGCGCGCGTTTTATTTTCCAGTTTGCCATCACTGCAGATCACCTGCCCATCACTACCCACCGCGCGTGCAAACCAGTATGCCGAGTAACCGTAACCGCTACCAAACTCAAAAATGCGCTTTGCGCCCACCATGATTGCCTGTGTTTCAAGAAAAATACCGACCAGCCTGTTAACAATCGGAAAATTCTTTTGTCTTGCCAGCTCTTCCATTGCCAACAGTACCGGATCATCGGTTTTTCCGACCAGACTTCGCATATAAATCTCTATTGCGGGATGTACCGGAATAATGCTATTCGGATTTTCGGATGTTGGTTTTTTCAAATCAGCCATTTTCTCTCCTTGCTGGAAATTGCTCCACTGCTCTTGTCGTTTCATTATCTATGCAACAGGATTCAACCGCAATCTTTGCCAGCTGACCGCGATTGCCGTAATCACCAGCAAAAAAACCGGCATGCGCGCAAAAAGCAAAAACGTTTCTGTCAGCCCTGAAAAAAATACAAAGCTGACCATAGCTACCGCAGGCAGGCCCAGCCGATTCTGCGCCAGCACCCTATACCACGCCCATAGCAAATACATCAATGACGCCATCCCCACAATGCCTAAATGCATGCCGACTTCTATCCAGTCGTTATGATAATGCGATGTCTGCTGAAACACGGGTAGATCGGCATAAATGCCATTTTTATAATGCGCAACGGTCTGGTCAAAATACCGTTCCGGCGTTCCCGTGCCGTACCCTAAAAAAGGTTTTTCCGCGATGCCTTTCAGCCCCACATCCCACAACGCAAGGCGATAGCCGATACTGTTGTTGTACTGCCCCAGCCGGATGTTCTCAAAATCAAGCCAGGCCTGCTGCCATCTTTCCGAAATAACCGGACTGGTATAGACGAAAGTGATAACCACCAGCAATACTGATCCGGCAATCCGCGTCAAGATACGTAACGATACACGAAGGTAAATCAACAATACGATCACCTGAGTCACCAGTGTCGCCAGCAGAAAGCTGCGCGCACTTTGCTGAAATTGCAGATAGAGAAACGCCAGCGCCAACGAAAAAAACAGCATCTGTACTATTCGATTCCGGCTCATGCACGCACAACAGCATAAAAAAATACTGGCGATACCCAGCAAAGCTGAAAATGTCAGATAAGACATATTAAACAACGGTATGCCCTGCTGCTGCTCAACCAGCCAGGCATATAACCCGCTCAGCAGCACCAGACCAAATCCCGCACCTGCTGCGCCTACGACCCAAGGCAAACGCTGTTGATTCAGCAGGCTCAGGAATGGGATATAAATCAGCAGCAGCAGATACTTGGCCCACTTATGCCGCCCTTCCAGAAATGTTTCGGTCCAGAGCAACCCCAACAACAAAAGGCAGCAAAAAATACCGATAGCCCGCACCAATGGTTCTTTCAGCAGTAACGATAATTTTTTGTGCCCGCCATCCAGCAGCCATGCCAGCACCAGCAGCGCAACAAGAAATGCGTAGAGTATGCCGAACCACAGGCCAAGACAAAAAGCGATCAGAACAACTCTGATCAGCATTTCCCGATGCGCTGCGCTTAACTGTATAAAACCTGACAAAACAACTCGATTAATAAAAAATCCGAATCAAATGCACATTAATTATCGCATTGAGTTAGCGCTCAAATATAAAGCAGGTTTCTCCCCAGTTCCGGGTAGTTTTATGCTTAACCTGGAAACCCGCCGCCGCCATCAACTGCACCGCTTCCTGCTGCTCCTCAGCCGTTCCCAGTTCGATAATTACTGATACAAGCTGAGGATTTCGCAATACCTTTTCGGCGCCTTTCAAAATCGGAATCTCTATGCCATCCACATCGATTTTCATGTAGTTGGGATAAGGAAATCCCCATTCACCGCACAGATCATCCAATGTGACGCCAAACATACCTTGAATATGGGTGGCAGGCACTTTCATGTTTCGGACGTCTTCGCGGCCAAACTGGGAACGATTGCCACCCGGAATAAACTTCGGAATATACAATTTGGAAAACTCGGTTTTGCCGGAAACCGCAATACAATACGAGGCGATAATTTCAGCCAGATTATTGATAAAGATATTCTTATTCAGGGAATAATAGTTATTGCTCTGTGGCTCAAAAGCAAACACCCGTACAGCCCCGTTATATTTTTTTGCCGGATACAACGAATATTGGCCGATATTCGCCCCAACATCAAAATAACAGGAATCCGGCTTGAATTGATCCAGCCAGTCCAGCGTATCCGGCTCTTTGATTGCATACGTTCTAGCGCGTTTGAGCACCCGCCAGTGATCAACGGCAATACGGATGGGCAACCCTCTGACAGTAGTCCGGGTAAAACCGCCGATTAACTGATAAAACGCGACAACACAATTCTTAAAAAAATTCAGCAGCGCATTTAACAGCATAAAGAACACTCCGGCAAATTCAGTGTTTTAATTAAAAAGTGCTGACGCAACATAGATTGAATACGCAAAGAAATATTCTTTGAACAGCAACGTATTGTAACGAAGCAGTTAGACTGACAATTCGCGAGGCGAATGTTCGCGAAGGCGGAATTTACATCCCCATATAAACGGCTATGCGTTAATTGTCTCATTCAGTCCGTTGTTTCAGCGGATTCTTCCAACAATGTCACGTAATGCTGCAGAACGTTTTCATCCGGCACATCGAGCATTTCCTGCAAAAAACGCTGACGATGCGCCTCGATATAAAAATCAGCGCAACCATTGTTCAGAAAATGATTGATTTTTTCATACACATCATCACGGCAGCGGAGTTCTGTCTCCGGCATATAGTAGGCCACCGTCGAGCGCCCCGCAATCAGATAATCCGCAGCCAGCACCGGTTTTTTCGTTCTTACGGCCTCAAAAATCACCGAAGTGGCAAGATCGATAATGACATCGGACCAGTTCATCAAGTGCGCGGAATGCGCATTGTCGTCGGCGATACTGACATTCGGCAACTGTTTAATTGACTTGTCCCTGGTCAGCGACTGCTTCCATCCACTCCGCGTATGCGGTTTAATGATGATTTCGGTTCCCGGCAGCTCGGCGATCAAATGAACGACTTCGGCGACTTCCTCCCAGAACGTCGTGAAATTGGCCTTTCTCAGAAACATGACGATTTTTAACCGGCTGTCCGAACGCTTGATCGGTGACGGCGGTAGAATTTCATTCAATCTGACCAGCCATTCCGCGCAAAAACGCGGCGAACCCAGGACGGCAATCTTTTTTTCATCCAGAAAAGGGCGAAAACGTTTGGCGCACAACTCATTCGGCACAACCAGCCGGTCAAAAATATCCGCATTGGAAAACACGGTGTCCGGCCCCACCTTTCTCTCACCACGGCGAATCAGCTGATTGATATGCGGACTGTCGCCATGCGGCAATGAAATCACGCGCATTTTTCTGGCATGCGCCATCGCTATTAATATTTTTATCCACTCAACGCTGATGACCGAGTTTCTTTCCACCCAGTCAAACGTGATCACTCCGCCATCGGCATCCCCGAAACAGCGCGTCAGCAACATGGCTGTTGCTTTTCGCCACAACTGCTCACGCCGGGCCTGATCATACCGTTCCGACAATCGCGCTGCCAACAAACCGAGTACCGGTATGCGCCTGACGTTACCGGTCAGCATATAGGTCTGCAAACGCCACGTCAGAAAATTCCGCCAGCCCAGCGCCTCCCTGATATGCGCAACACGCACGCCGGAAAGCTGCTTAAGATACTGGATACGGTAATCGTGACGGAATCGAGTCGAACCAAGCAACACGACATCACATTGATGGTCTGTTATTGCCCATTGATAGATCACCGGTGCAATGTGATCGATATCATTATAATGACGAAGAAAAAAAAGGGCTTTCATCCCTTGAACATGAATGTAAATTTGATGATTAAAAAAATAACGCTGGCTTTACTGCTTTTCGCTGCACGAACAGTCATCCACATTGATCATTGATGTTCGCAAGAAAATCCCCGCCAATTCTACACGCGCACTCGCCACTACGCCAGCCGCCACAGATACTGCACCAAATTCTGCTGTACGAAACTGTCGCAATCAAGCAACTTCATTCGTTGAATTTCATTGATACTGCGCTATCTGTTCGAATAAACTTGCTCTGACTGACAGATAAATCGGATAATAAACACCTGCTGCGCCCGGACATCTCAAAAAAGATGATCGACGAACCTTGCCACACATATCACCTATACCCTACTGATATAGTAATCTGATGAAAACAATCGCTGTCATACCTGCCCGGATGGGATCAACACGCTATCCCGGCAAACCGCTTGCACCACTGCTGGGCCGTCCCATGATAGAACACATATACAAGCGCGTCGCACTGAGCACAGTGCTTGATGCCACCTATATCGCAACCTGTGACGAAGCAATACGTCAAGCCGCTGAAAATTTCGGCGCGCCCGTTATCATGACCGCAGATACGCATGAACGCGCGAGCGACCGGGTGGCCGAAGCCGTCGCCCAACTGGAGGCCGACCTGATTGTCATGGTACAGGGCGATGAACCGATGACACACCCGGACATGATTGACGCCGCAGTCAAACCTTTTGCGGATAATCCCGAAATCGGCTGTGTCAATCTGGTACGCCGCATCGAACAGGAATCGGATTTTCGTGACACCAACACAATCAAAGTCGTCATGGATCAATCCAATAACGCCATTTACATGTCACGCCAACCGATACCCACATTGGCCAAGACCGGTTTCCCGCAAACCGCAGCATACAAACAGGTGTGCATTATTCCGTTTCGCCGTGACATGCTGTTCCGCTACACCCACCTCCCGCCGACACCGCTGGAACAACTGGAGTCCGTGGATATGCTGCGGCTGCTTGAACACGGCTACAAAGTCAGAATGGTGCCGACCGAATTCAATACACAGGCCGTCGACACCGAAGCTGATCTGGCGCGGGTTGCCGAACTCATGAAAAACGATATCTTGTTGTCCCGCTATTAATTCTGATATCCGAAAGCCATGCAACTCAAAACAAAACTGGCGCAATCCGAAATTACCATCGGTTCCTGGATAACACTGGGGCACACCGCGATTGCCGAAATTATGGCTTCAGCGGGCTTCGACTGGCTGGTGCTCGACATGGAACACAGCGTCCTCGAGCTCAGCGAAGTTCAAACGATTATCCAGGTACTAGACGGCAGACAGTGCCCGGCGATTGCGCGATTGACGTCCAACCATCCTGATCAGATCAAGCGCGTCATGGACGCCGGCGCAACAGGCGTGATGGTGCCCATGATCAAGTCCGCGGCAGACGCCCAGTCCGCTGTCGACGCGGTATACTATCCGCCGCGCGGCCAACGCGGCGTCGGACTCGCCCGCGCACAGGGGTTTGGGGCCAGCTTCCAGGACTACCGGCAGTGGCTTGAACAGAATGCCGTGATTGTCGTCATGATCGAACATATTGACGCCGTCAATGCCATTGACTCGATTCTTGCTGTGCCCGGCATTGATGCCTATATCATCGGGCCGTATGATCTTTCGGGCTCCATGGGCCGTCCCGGCGACCTGAATCACCCCGATGTGCAGACAGCCATCAACCGCATACTCGAGGCTGGAAAACGCGCCGGCAAACCGGGCGGCATCCATGTCATCGAACCCGATCTTGAAGCATTGCAGCAGCGTATCCGATCGGGCTTTAATTTTCTGGGCTACAGTCTGGATATCCGCATTCTGGACTCCATCTGCCGCAGCCACATGCAAAAAATACGAGCATTTCTGTAAGCGTTATGTATAAATTTATCATTTCCACATCATCATTCGATACTGTCAATAACCCGGTCATCCAGCGCCTCATTCAGGCAGGCTTGCAGCCGGTGACCAACCCCTATGGCCGCAAGCTGACCGAAGACGAAGCCGTGGAACTGCTGAAAGAAGATGTCGTCGGCATGATTGCCGGCGTTGAACCACTCACCGCGCGCGTGATTCAATGCACAAAAAATCTCAAAGTCATTTCACGCTGCGGGACGGGCATGGACAACGTTGATCTGGCTGCCGCCCGGAACCATGGCATCACTGTATACAACACACCGGAAGCGCCCGCGCAGGCTGTCGCCGAACTCACCCTGGGATTGATACTGGCCAGTCTGAGACGACTCTGCGAAACAGACCGGCAAATCCGCAATGGCGAATGGCCGCGCACGCAGGGCGGATTGCTTGCCGCCCAGACTGTCGGACTGATCGGCCTCGGTCACATCGGCAAGCGTGTCGCAAAACTGTGTCAGGCATTTGAAGCCGATGTCATTGCCTATGACCCCTACATTGATCAGGC
>JADZAR010000173.1 GCA_020852475.1 Nitrosomonas sp. | reverse complement strand
TTTCAGCGGCGGTCAGCCGCGGCACCAGATGAAATGACTGAAATACGAAGCCGATTTTTTCCCTGCGCACCCTGGCCTGTTCGGCTTCGGACAGGTCGGTCACTGTTTTGCCGTCAAGTTCATAATAACCACTGTCGGGTCTGTCCAGCAGGCCGATGACGTTCAGCAGTGTCGATTTGCCGGAGCCGGAAGGCCCCATGATCGAGACATATTCTCCTTGGGCGATGTCGAGGTCGATATGATCCAGCGCGTGAATGATCTGATCGCCCATGTGGAAAGTACGCGTGATATCCGCCAGGTGGATCATGGCTGCGCTGAAGCGTCCGCTTTCGGATGAACGGCCATGCCCGGTTTGATTTCTTCCAGATCGAACGAGACCAGCACCCGATCGCCTTCGTTCAGCCCGCTCACGACTTCGGTATAGCTCCAGTTGGCCAGTCCTGTTTCGATCGGCTGTTCTACCAGTCTGTTGCCGGTATCGATCAGCCACACTCGGTTGTTCTGCCGTATGGCCTGAGTGGGAATGCGCAGCACATGGTCATGGCTGTCGAGAATCACTTCGATATCCGCGCTGTAGCCGGCCAGCAGGTTGTGTTCCGGTATGGTGTCGAACTCGGCTTCAATATCGACGGTTCTCGCTTGTTTCTCTATTTCGGTGACATACGGCGCGATGCGTCTGACCTTACCGTGAAAAACCTTGTCCGGCATGGCGTCCAGCGTGATGCGCGCAGGTTGCCCCAGTTTGATTTTCGGCGCGTCGACTTCGTCCATCGGCGCGAGCACATAAAGACAGCGATTGTCGATCAGATCGATCACCGGTGGCATGGGAATACCCGGCGGAGACGGCGTGGCGTATTCACCCACCTCGCCGGTTATTTTGGCGACGATGCCGGAAAAAGGCGCTTTGAGCACCGTGCGCTCCAGGCCGGCCTTGGCCACGTCGACCTGCGCCCGCGCGCGCCGGATGTCGGAACGGGCGGCATCGCAGTTCGCCTGACGCGCGCGCGCATTGGCATCCGCGTCTTCGGCGCGCTGCGGGCTGATGAATCCTTTGTCAATCAATTGCTGGGTGCGATATGATTCACGCCAGGCATTTTCAGCGAGGATGCAGGCCTCGCGTTCGCGTTGCTGCGACATGGACAGCTGGCGCTCGGCGAGTTCCCGTTGAGCAATCAGGTCGGTATTCCATAATTCCAGTAGAATCTGATTTTTTTCAACGAAATCGCCTTCCTTGACCAGAATTCCGGTGATCTGTCCGCCGAATGCCGGCGCCAGGCTGGCGCGTTGGCAGGCCTTGATGGTGCCTGCGCGCGTGTTGACCGCCGTTGTTTCAACGCGACCATGCGTGACGACGCTGAATTCCACTTCGGCCGGACCGGGGCGGGTAAAATACCAGGCCGCTGCGGCGCTCAAAGCCAGAAAGGCGGCCAGGCCAATGAGCCGGTAGGATTTATTCGCACGCGGCATGGCGACAGAAGAGGGGTGTAAAAAACATTTTGCAGGTTTGCCATTTCTCGGAAAACGGTATTGTACACATTCAAAACAAATGATTAACGCGGATTACCAAAATATGAATCAATTCTCCTTGCATGCATCCGGAGATGCGCCTTTAGCGACAGGGCATTACCCGTACATTCTGTCCAGTGGCGATCAGCCTGCCTCATTTGAGGCGCTGCGGTTGACCGAATCGGATTATGGCGTGATAGACCCGAAAACATTTGCAGCCATAGAAGCTGACAAGTTATTCGACACCATCAATCATACAAAAACGGAAATCGGCCGGTTCTGCCTGTATCGGTCGCTGGCCCGGCCTCTGTCTGACGCCCGGTTACTGCGGCACAAACAGGACGCGTTGCGCGAAATAGAATCCGATGCGCAGTTGCGGGAATCGCTTGAAAACTATGTGGGGCAGAGAGCGCGATACGAACATACGCTGAAATATCTGCTGTATGGCGAATTTTCCGGCGGGTTGACGACGGATGTGCCGGCTGAACGGACGGGCAGGCTTGAATTTGGTGGCTACGGTTATTACCAATACCGGGAAGGCACGCGCTACGCGGTGGAATTGGTTGAAGACGCCAAGGCGCTGCCGCAGCCGGAAAGCCGGTATTTGCGCGATATTGTTGAAACGATACAGGGGTTTGAGCAATCGCGGATTTATCAATTGATGAAAGGCCCGGTTTATCTGTCCAACGATAAATTCAAAACACAATCGGAAAAGCCGCGTTTTCTGCCGTTGCCCCGTTTCCATCCGTCACTTTTCAAGTGGATGCCAATACTGTTCTTTATTGCGGCGGTGTATGCCATTATGTTTTTTTTCGAAATCATGGCGCCGGAACTGGGTGCATCGTACATCGGTTACGGTATTCTGGTACTCACGGTTCCGGTTTTTCCGATTGTATTGCTGGCGATGGGGGCGTATGACCGCGATGCGGTTATTTATCCACTGCGCAGGCAATTCAGACAAAGCGCGGATCTCGCCAAGGCCGTTGAGGCGCTGGGCATGCTCGATGAATTGATGTCTTTCAGCCGTTACCGGCGGACGTTGAATGAGTCGATGATCCTGCCCGGCGTGCACGATGAACAGCATCACCTGCTGATCGTGGTGAATGCCAAAAATCCATTGTTGATTCACGAAAAGCCGGACTATGTGTCCAACGATATAACGCTGGACACTGTCGGCAGGCTGCTGATTATCACCGGGCCTAACAGCGGCGGAAAAACCGCATACTGTAAAACCGTGGCGCAGATTCAGCTGCTTGGACAGATTGGTTGCTATATTCCGGCGACATCGGCTGAGCTGGTGCCGGTGGAACATTTGTACTATCAGGTTCCCGATCCGGGGCAGCTGTCAGCCGGGATGGGGCGTTTCGGCCATGAACTGAAACGCACTCGCGAAATCTTTTTCAACACCACGCCACGCAGTCTGGTGGTGCTCGATGAACTGTCCGAAGGCACTACTTTTGAAGAAAAAATGACTTTGTCGGAATACATTCTGAAGGGGTTTCATCATCTCGGCGCGAGCACGCTGCTGGTGACGCATAACCATGAACTCTGTGAACATTTGCAAAATGAGAGTATCGGGCGTTATCTGCAAGTTGAATTTGTCGCGCAGGGCCCTACGCATCGTCTGATTGACGGTATCTCGCGCGTCAGTCATGCCGATCGTGTCGCCAGCGCAATCGGTTTCAGCAAGGAAGACGTCGAGAAGCATATCGAAAAGATGATGACAGCGACGGGGCGTAAAGGCGAGTAAATCCGGTCGTGCGGGTATAGCCATCCGGCAGTTGTATAAAAATTAAACCTGTTTTCCGGAATTTACCGCTTTTTTTTGTTAAAATATGCCTTTAATTTACTAATTTATTGGAGTTATTTGATGGCAATTGAAAGAACTTTATCCATTATCAAACCTGATGCCGTTGCGAAAAATGTCATTGGCCAGATTTATTCCCGTTTTGAATCAAATGGATTAAAAATAATTGCCGCGCGTATGAAGCATCTTTCCAGATCCGAAGCCGAACAGTTTTATGCGGTTCACCGTGAACGCCCCTTTTTTAATGATCTGGTAGAGTTCATGATTTCGGGGCCTGTTATGGTTCAAGTCCTTGAAGGTGAAGACGCTATCCGGAAAAATCGGGACTTGATGGGCGCGACGGATCCGAAAAAAGCCGAGAAAGGCACCATTCGTGCTGATTTTGCCGAGAGTATCGACGCCAATGCGGTTCACGGCTCCGATGCGCCTGAAACCGCTGCTGTTGAAATTGCCTGCTTTTTTCCTGCGTTGGACATTTACACACGCTAGTTTTTGACGCTGTTTTGAATATGACGGTTAATTTGCTGGATTATGACAGGGAAGGGCTCACCCGTTTTCTGACGGAAATGGGTGAGAAGCCTTTTCGTGCAAAGCAGTTGCTGAAGTGGATGCATCAGTCGGGAAGCGCGGATATTTCCGCGATGAGCGATCTGTCAAAAGCTTTGCGTGATAAGCTGGCAAAACATGCCGGAATTGAGCTGCCGCGGGTGCTGCGTGATCACGTTGCAGCCGACGGCACACGTAAATGGCTGCTTTCAGTGGGCGACAATAACGGCATTGAAAGTGTGTTCATACCTGAAGCGGACCGCGGGACATTGTGTGTTTCCAGTCAGGTCGGTTGCGCGCTGGCCTGCGCGTTTTGTTCGACGGGCAAACAGGGATTTAATCGTAACCTGACTGTTGCAGAAATTATTGGACAATTGTGGTTGGCGAACAGAATGCTCGGCGCAGGTGACGGCGATGCGCTGCATGCATTGTCGCCCGGACAGGATCGGCAGTCTGAACGCAGAGTGACGAATGTTGTCATGATGGGCATGGGTGAACCGCTGGCTAATTTTGAAAATGTCGTGACGGCGCTGAATTTGATGCTGGATGATCATGCGTATGGATTGTCGCGCAGGCGCGTCACGGTCAGTACGTCGGGATTGATTCCGGCGCTGGACCGGTTGCGCGAACGTTGCCCGGTTGCTTTGGCGGTGTCGCTGCATGCGCCGAACGATGCTTTGCGCGATGAACTGGTGCCCATCAACAAAAAATATCCGCTCAGCGAACTGATGGCGGCATGCCGCCGCTACCTGTCGGCTGCGCCGAGGGATTTCATTACATTCGAATATGTGATGCTGGATGGCGTGAATGACAGCATTGCGCACGCCGCCGAGTTGGTGGAATTGGTTCAGGATGTGCCGTGTAAATTCAACCTGATTCCTTTTAATGCATTTCCCAATTCCGGTTTTAAACGCTCTTCCGCCGAGACAATTCGTATTTTTCGCGATGTTTTGATGCAGGCCGGTCTGGTCACAACAGTCCGCAGAACGCGAGGCGATGACATTGCCGCCGCATGCGGACAACTTGCCGGACAGGTGCGGGATAAGACGCGTCGTACGATGAATGCCTGTGCGGACGGGAATGTAATGGAGGCCACACGATAATGTACATTCGAAGTCAAATGCATTTGTTTTGTTTGTGCTGCTTGCTGGCTGTCTTTGCGGCAGGTTGCGTTCATGAACCGAGTGGCGTCACATTGACGCCGGAACAGGAAGCCGCACGTGTCGCCAAAAGCGCAAAAATTCATACCGAACTGGCGTCTGAATATTACTTCCGGAGACAGTATAAAGTCGCACTGGAGGAGGTCGATGCTGCTTTGAAGTCAAATCCCAATTATGCCCCGGCGTATAATGTGCTTGGATTGATCCATATGGTGCTTGATGAAAACAGTAAAGCGCAGTCCAGTTTTGAACGCGCATTGAGACTCGCGCCTGACGACTCTGAAATACACAACAACTACGGCTGGTTTCTATGCGAGCGGTATTCTGACCGGATTGACCGGGCGATCGATCATTTCAAACGCGCCATCAACGATCCACTGTACGAGACCCGGCACATTGCCTATGCCAATGCAGGACTTTGCGAGATTAAGCGGAATAATTTCACGGAAGCTGCGTTTTTTTTACGGGAAGCGCTGACGCTGCAATCAAGCTACAGGCCGGCGCTGGTCGGATTGATTGAAATGGATTTCAAGCGAGGTCAACTGGCCGCGGCGCAGTCCAGGTTGACTGAATTCAAACAGAAATACTCGCCGACTGTGAAGAGTCTTGAGCTAGGGATACACATCGAGCGTGCCATGAATAATCCCCGCGCGGTTGACAGTTATATGTTTCAGCTGCAGAAACTTTTTCCCGATTCAAAAGAAGCCAGGGCTGCGAGAGAGGGCAGATTATAGATGAATAATCTTTTTGATGACACCGGCAATAACGACAGCAGGAAAGCCGGCCAGGATTCTGCGCAAGCGCGTGATGATGACGTTTTGACTGATGAGCGGCAGCTGACTGATTCGCCAGCCCCGTCAACAACCCTGAATCCGTCCGCATCACAGGAAAAAATGACCTTCCCGGAGAATGAGCCTGAAATCAGTCATTTCCTGAAAAATAAAGTGGATGTGGCGGAACAGGATGCAAACGTGTTGGATACGGCCAGCGTTGTTCAAGGTGTGGGGCATATGCTGCGTCATGCGCGTGAAGCCAGAAAAATCAGTATTGAGGAAGTATCCCGCCAATTACGCATTTCAGCTCAGCAAGTTGATGCGATTGAAAAAGAAGATTTCGATGCACTGCCGGGGCGTACGTTTGTGCGCGGATTTGTGCGTAATTACGCCAATCTGATGCAGCTCGACGCCAATGCCGCAGTGCGCATGCTACCCGGGTTCATGGCGACGACGGCGCAGGCGACCCACGCCAACAATCATGCCGGACAAATACCGTTTAAAATTCAGGAGATGACGCCTTCTTCGAGAGAGAAACAGGGCAATGGCAGTTTCCTGCGAATCTTGGCGCTGCTCATTGTTCTGGCGGCGGCGGGTTTTTTTCTGTACGAGAAGTTACCGCTATGGTTGACAACTGAAGAGAACGCACTTGAAGACGAAAAAGTCGTGCATCGGAGCGATGACCAGGGTACGGTGGAATTGCAGTTGTCGCTGCCCGCTTTGAAATTACCCGCCAATCCTGCCGGGTCGGTCCGATCGGGTTCCGGTGCGAGCGCATCCGAATCAATCGTTACGCAGTTGCCGATGGCGAACCTGAATACCGTAGGCACGCTGTTTTTTAACTTTACCGGCGATACGCATATCAAAGTGATCGATGGTAACGATGATGTCATTTTTGACCAGCAGAATGCCCGTGGAACGCAGCAACGCATAAGCGGGAAGAGACCGCTGTCCGTATCGATCGGCAAAGCATCGGCTGTTGAACTGAATTATAATGACAGAATGGTTGATATTAATCCCTATAAGCATCCAACCAAGGGCAGCGCGCATTTGATGCTCGAATAATGCTTGCATTGCTAATGTAAATGGTTTTCCTGATAACAGAATATCGAAAGTGATAATGAAAAATGATGTCTCAACATAATCCGGCTTCGTTACGGCGTGCTTCTGTCGGGGTTAAAGTCGGTTCCGTCCGAATTGGCGGGAGCGCCCCTGTCGTCGTCCAGTCAATGACCAATACCGATACTGCCGATGAAATGGCGACGACTGAACAGGTCTTTCAATTGGCGCGCGCCGGCTCAGAGCTGGTGCGTATTACCGTCAATTCGCTTGAGGCGGCCAAAGCAGTCGCAGGTATTCGTCAGCGACTCGATGATATGGGATGTCATGTGCCGCTGATTGGCGATTTTCATTTCAACGGGCATAAACTGCTGACCGCATATCCGGAATGCGCGCAGGCGCTTGCCAAGTTTCGTATCAATCCCGGCAATGTCGGCAAAGGCAAAAAAAGGGATGAACAATTTGCCACGCTGATTGAAACGGCATGCAAATACGACAAGCCAATCCGGATCGGCGTCAATTGGGGCAGTCTCGATCAGGAAATGCTGGCGCGTATCATGGATGAAAACGCACGTGCCTCTGAACCGCAGGATGCCGCTTACGTTATGCGCGAGGCGTTGATCACCTCCGCGCTTGAGAGTGCGGCGAAAGCCGAAGAAATCGGGCTGCCACGCGATCATATCGTGTTGTCGTGCAAAGTCAGCGGCGTACAGGATCTGATCCGGGTTTACCGTGAATTGGCTGCACGCTGCGATTACGCTTTGCATTTGGGATTGACCGAAGCGGGCATGGGATCCAAGGGCATTGTGGCGTCCACGGCAGCGCTGGCGGTGTTATTGCAGGAAGGAATCGGCGACACAATACGGATTTCGCTGACGCCCGAACCGGGCGGTTCACGCTCGCGCGAGGTGATTGTCGCACAGGAAATTCTGCAAACCATGGGTTTGCGCGCATTTGTGCCGCTGGTCGCGGCATGTCCCGGATGCGGACGCACGACCAGCACCTATTTCCAGGAACTGGCCGAAAGCATACAGGCTTATGTGCGCGAGGAAATGATCGTATGGCGCGAGCAGTATGACGGTGTGGAGAACATGACGCTGGCTGTGATGGGATGTGTAGTCAATGGGCCGGGTGAAAGCAAGCATGCCAATATCGGCATCAGCCTGCCGGGTTCGGGTGAGAGTCCGGTCGCGCCGGTCTTTGTCGACGGCGAGAAAACGGTAACCTTGAAAGGCGATAATATTGCGGGCGAATTCCGGCAAATTGTCGACCATTATGTACGCGAAAAATACCCGAGAAAAGCGGGCTGATGACTAAAATAATCAAGGCTGTTCGCGGGATGAACGATACGCTTCCCGACGAAGCGTATCAATGGCAGTTTTTTGAGCAGACCGTGCAGGACTGGCTGGCAATGTATGGTTATCGAAATATCCGCACGCCCATCGTTGAACAAAGCGATCTGTTCGTGCGCTCCATCGGGGAAGTGACCGATATTGTCGAAAAAGAGATGTACTGCTTTGTTGATCATCTCAATAACGATAATCTGGCGCTGCGCCCTGAAGGTACTGCATCCTGCGTGCGCGCAGTGATCGAGCATAACCTGTTGTATGGCGGGCCGCAGCGGCTTTATTATTCCGGGCCGATGTTCCGGCATGAACGTCCGCAGAAAGGCCGCTACCGGCAGTTTCATCAGGTCGGTGTGGAAGCGCTGGGTTTTTCCGGGCCGGATATCGACGCGGAGCTGATCATCATGTGCGCCCGATTGTGGCAGATGCTCGGTATAACCGGTCTGCGCCTTGAAATCGGCACATTGGGGAATGCAGAATCCAGAGCGCTGCACCGTGCGCGGCTGATCAAATATTTTCAGCAGCATGTCGACGCACTGGATGAAGAAGCCGGTAGACGGCTACACACTAATCCGTTACGTATTCTGGACAGTAAAAATCCGCAGATGCAATCCATCATTGAACAAGCGCCCAGGCTTATTGATGATCTGGATGAAGAATCCCGGCTTCATTTTGAAACAGTGCAACAGATTTTGCGCGACCGGGGCGTCACTTTTGAAATTAACCCCCGACTGGTTCGCGGACTGGATTATTACAATCGCACAGTTTTTGAATGGATTACCGACAAATTGGGTGCGCAGGGTGCTGTCTGTGCAGGGGGGCGCTATGACGGACTGGTCGAACAGGTCGGCGGAAAACCTGCACCGGCCTGCGGTTTTGCCATGGGTGTCGAGCGCTTGCTGGCGCTGATGCAGGAATGTGGCAAGGCGATTGCACAACCGGCGCCTGATATTTATATCGTGCATCAGGGTGTACAGGCTACCGAATATGCCTGGCAAGCGGCTGAACATTTGCGCGATGCGAATTGCCGGGTTGTTCTGCACTGTGGCGGCGGCAGTTTTAAAGCGCAAATGAAAAAGGCGGACGCAAGCGGTGCGCGTTATGCAATGATCATAGGAGACGATGAAGCTCTGGCGCGGCAGGTCACGCTCAAATCCTTGCGGGAATTTACCGACCAGGCCCGGGTTGACTTGAATACGGTTTGCGAATTGATTCGGGCATAAACGGCTCAGGCAATTTTTCATGTAGATGATATTTTTTTCAGGAAATCAGAATGGCAAGAGTTGATCATGAAGAACAAGAAAAGCTGGATACGCTGAAAGCATGGTGGAACCGGTACGGCGCCATTATTACCATCATGCTGGCGGTAGCGGTCGCAACAATCGGTGGTACGAAGCTATGGGAGTATTTTCAACGTCAGCAGGCGCAGCAGGCCGCTGATTTGTATGCGCTGCTGAAGCAGGTGCAAACGACCGGAGATCTTATGAAGATTACCGATGCCGCACACTTGCTGACTGAAGGTTATGCATCAAGCGGATATGCGCCCAGGGCGGCGTTGATTGTAGCCAAGGCCAGTGTCGATGCGGGTGATTTGCAGCGCGCCAAGACGCACTTGCAGTGGGTCATGGAACATGCCAAAGAACCCGAAATGGTCGATCTGGCACGGTTACGGCTGGCGACCATATTGCTGGATGAAAAGAATTACGCGGCAGCGTTGCAGCAATTGAACACCCGGCACAGCAATGCTTTCAGCGGACTTTACGCCGATCTGAAGGGCGATGTTCTGCTTGCCTCCGGAAAAACCGAAGAGGCGCGCCTTGCGTATGAAGCGGCGGTGAATGCGCTCAGCAAAAGCACTAACTATTACAATATCGTGCAAATGAAAGCGGATGCGCTTGGCGAGCCTTATACCGCGAAAAGACTGCTCGAATATGGTGTGGATAATCAATCGCGCGTACCCGGGGAAGCAGACACGGACGCGCGCCGTGACGCAAATGATACTGGTGATGCGGGTGAAACCGGAGATGCCGGCGATGTCGGTGAATCTGCCGATGCTGTCGAGGCATTGGAGTCTGACGGAATCAATGAAACCGATGTATCTTCGGTTTCTGTCGAAAGTGATGCGGCCAGCGTGGCTGAGGAAACTGCTGCCGATGAATCCGCTGATCCGTCACTACGCATCGAGGAATCGGAACAGACTGAACAATCCGCTGCGCCTGGAAACAGGGATGGCGCCGATGAAGAACATGGTGGCGATGAAAACAATGCGCTTGATGAGTAAACGGTTGGCCTGCGATTAACGTGTTTGTGCGCAACTTTACCCGGTTATCGGCAGTATTTCCGGTATTGGCGTTTGCCGGTTGCAGCAATCTGCCGCTACCGTTTGATCCCAATCTGTTTCAGTCATTTGGCTATCAGATGGCGGAATTGATGGAACGGGAAGAAAAAGTGGTCATTGATCCCGAGGAGCTGGCTGCGCTTAAGGCGCTCGATGAAATACCGCAGATCTGGCAGCAGCGTGTCGGTGAAAGCAAAATTGCCCGTTTTGCCGTCGCCTATGATGACGAAGCTGTTTATGTAGCTGATGAAAAGGGGCAGCTGACAAGCCTGGATCCCAGAACCGGAGCAGTAGACTGGACGGTCAAAACAAAATTCCGGTTTTCCGGGGGGGTCGGTGCGGGCCAGGGTATGGTACTGGTCGGCACGTCCAAAGGTGAAGTGCTGGCCTATAACAGCACGGGGCATGCACTGTGGACGGCGCAAGTCAGCAGTGAAATTTTAAGTCCGCCGCGTATTCACAGCAATATCGTTATCGTGCGCACTGTCGATGCGCGTATTTATGGGCTTGATGCCATCAGTGGTGTGAATAAATGGGTTTATCAGGGCGCCACGCCGCCATTGACCGTTCGCAGCGCGGCTGGTGTTGCCGTCACGCAGGGCGCTGTGTTTGCCGGATTCGCCGGCGGAAAAATGGTTGCTATGAGTCTGTTTAATGGTAATGTGGGATGGGAAGCTATCGTTTCTCAACCGCGCGGCGTTACCGAACTTGAGCGCATGACCGATATTACAAGTTCTCCGACCGTCGACGATCAACTGGTTTGCGCCGCGGCTTACCAAGGGCGTGTCGGCTGCTTTCAAATTATTGACGGTGCACAGATCTGGTCACGTGAATCTTCCAGTGACGCTGGTCTGACGATGGATAGGGACTATGTCTATGTGACCGAGGATAACGGCGTCATCGCGGCCTATGACAAACGCAGCGGCGCCAGTATGTGGAAACAGGTCAAACTAGGCAGCAAGAAGCTGACCACCCCGTTGATCGACGGCCAATACATTGTCATCGGCGATGACAAAGGGTACGTCAATCTATTGAGGAACTATGACGGCGTCACATTGATGCGGTCGCCGACCGACGGCAGTGCGATTCTTTCACAGCCGCAGCATATTCCGGGTGGTTTTGTAGTGCAAACGGCTAAAGGCGGTGTTTTCGCTTTTAGAACGAAATAGCGCTTCAGCGCGGTATTTTTTTACCTTTTCATTTTTTAACTCCGGCAGATTCGGGCTTCATTGACAGAATGCCCGAACAGATCCATTCCTGAATTACAAGCGTATCCGATTATCATGAAACCCACACTTGTTCTCGTTGGCCGACCTAATGTAGGCAAATCGACGATGTTTAACCGCCTGACGCGAAGCCGGGATGCCATCGTGGCGGATATTCCCGGATTGACGCGCGACAGACGCTATGGTCATGGCCGAGTTGGCGATAAACCCTATCTGGTAATGGATACTGGAGGACTGGAGCCAGTGGTTAAGGATGGTATTCTGTTTGCCATGGCGCAGCAGAGCATGCAAGCCATTGACGAGGCGGACAAGGTGCTTTTTATCGTGGATGGACGACAGGGGGTAACAGCCCAGGATAAAATTATTGCTGACCAGCTACGAAAAAAAGACCAGAAAATCATACTGGTGGTCAATAAAACGGAAGGTATGGCGAGGGCCGTGGTGACCGCGGAATTCTACGAACTCGGCCTGGGCGAGCCCTACGCGGTTTCGGCATTGCATGGTGATCATATTCAGGAATTGGTTGCGCTGGCGCTTGCCGATTTTCCCGACCCGGCTGAAGAAACCGATGTGGAGCAGGCGCGGAATAGCCAGTACAAGCAGCCGAAAATTGCCATAGTCGGACGCCCCAATGTCGGTAAATCGACGCTGGTGAACAGCCTGTTGGGTGAAGAACGTGTTATCGCATTTGATCAACCCGGAACCACGCGTGACAGCATTTACATCGAGTTTGAACATAACGGCAAACATTACACGCTGATCGACACTGCCGGATTGCGTCGCCGGGGTAAGGTCAATGAAACAGTGGAGAAATTTTCAGCGATCAAAACACTACAGGCTATCGAAGACGCCAATGTGGTGGTGCTGGTACTCGACGCCAGCCTGGATATAGCCGAGCAGGATGCGCATATTGCCGATTTTATAATTCAGTCGGGCTGTGCGCTGGTTGTGGCGATTAATAAATGGGACGGTATCGAAAGTTATCAGCGCGATCTGATCAAACTCGAATTTTCCCGCAAGTTAAGTTTTCTTGACTTCGCTAAGTTGCATTTTATTTCCGCGCTGAAAGGGACAGGTTTGCATCAGCTCATGCTTTCCATCGATCAGGCTTATGCCGCTGCCATGACAAAACTGCCTACGCCCAAATTGACGCGCACTTTGTTGGCCGCTGTTGAAAAACACGCACCGCCACGCGGTGGTGTGTCGCGCCCCAAGCCACGCTACGCGCATCAGGGCGGGTCCAATCCACCATTGATTGTGATTCATGGCAATATGCTTGAACACATTCCGGATACCTATCGACGCTATCTGGAGAATTACTTCCGTACGGCTTTTCATTTGCAGGGTACACCACTGCGTATCGAGTTCAAAGCCGGACACAATCCGTATGCGAATAAAAAACCCGCGCCGCCGAGTGAAGACGATTTGCGGCGCGCGCATAGCCGTCGGCGCCGCAACCGGAAAAAATATGGTTGAAACCAAAGGAGCGTTTTCCTGGCTGATTGCGGCCTAACAGAGGACTGTTAATCGGAAAGGTGTGATTTTTTCGCGAGAAACTCGGCCTGCTGCATGTTTCTGCCGGAATAAGATATCCTGTACCTTACCGTCTTCCTTCTGCTAAACTGCTGCTGCTTGGTCGGGTTGCATCCTGATGTCTGCTTATGGTGAAAATTGAATAGAGGAGTCGGTGATGAAGTTTCGTGTATACCGGTATGATCCTGATAAAGATGAAAAACCCTACATGCAGGATTACAATATCGAATTGGCGTCAACGGACAAGATGCTGCTTGATGCGCTCATCCGCATTAAATCCCTGGATGACAGTCTCAGTTTGAGACGTTCGTGCACGGAAGGGGTGTGTGGTTCGGATGCCATGAATATTAACGGTCGCAACGGACTTGCCTGCATTACGCCGCTGCGCGGTCTCAAAGAACCGGTTGAAGTGCGTCCGTTGCCCGGTTTGCCGGTCATTCGTGATTTGATCGTCGACATGACGCAATTTTATAATCAGTATCATTCAATCAAACCGTATCTGATTAATCACAGTCCGCCGCCGGAAACCGAACGACTACAATCACCGGAAGAACGTGCGGCGCTGGAAGGTGCGTATGAATGCATTTTATGCGCCTGCTGTTCGACGGCATGTCCATCGTTCTGGTGGAATCCCGACAAATTTGTCGGCCCGGCGGGTTTGCTGCAAGCATACCGTTTTCTTGCGGACAGCCGCGATCAGGCGACGGCGGAACGGCTCGATTACCTGGAGGATCCTTATCGTCTGTTCCGATGCCATTCCATCATGAATTGCGTGGCGTCATGCCCGAAAGGACTGAACCCGACCGATGCGATTGGCAAAATCAAGGATATGATGGTCAAACGCACGACATGAGGTCATGAAATCGAAGGAATTCGAACGCGCCCGCTGGCGATGCCGGCGCGGCATGCTGGAGCTGGATATCATTTTGCAGCGTTTTATGGACAACCATTACTGCCAGCTCAGCGCGGATGAATTACAGCAATTTGATCGGCTGTTGATACTTCCTGACAATGATCTCTGGGATCTGATCTGCGCACGTGAAACATTGCGGGAAGAAAATCTGATGCCGGTATTAAGTCTGCTGCAAAAGTGTTAACACCCTGTTAAGACGGTTTCAAGTAAATGCGGACCTATTGAGCGCTGTTGTAAACTCAGCGCAACGCACAAAAAATATACTATCACCAGCAGGAATGCTGAATGATTGAGTCAACATTATTTGGGGAGAAGTTAGAATGACACAGAAAGGCACAGCGACCTTGACTCTGGGTGACGGCAGTCAGCCGATTGAATTGCCGGTCATCTCCGGCAGCATGGGGCCCGATGTAGTGGATATTCGCAAGCTGCATGCCAAAAGTGGATTGTTTACTTACGATCCCGGTTTTTTGTCCACGGCGAGCAATCAATCTGAAATTACGTTTATCGATGGCGATAAAGGCATTCTGCTGTATCGCGGTTATCCGATAGAGCAGCTTGCCCGACAATGTGATTTTACCGAAGTTTGCCACTTGCTGCTGCATGGTGAATTGCCTGGAGATAGTGAGAAAGCCGATTTCGACAGGCTGGTTAAAAGCCATACGATGCTGCATGAGCAGCTGGTTAAATTCTTCAGCGGATTCCGCCGGGATG
>JADZAR010000172.1 GCA_020852475.1 Nitrosomonas sp. | reverse complement strand
GCGTCAACATCGTCATGATCAACAAAAAACTCAGAAATGATAAATGGGAAGTCGTTCGGCATTCGCCGTTTAACCGGCGCATCACCGGTAATACGCCGTGCAGGATCAGCGGCCCTGCCGCCGGTCACGATCTGATGAAAACAATCAGTGACCCATCCGGAAAAAATGTACTCGGTACGCTCAACAACTGTGCACACGGTTTTACACCTTGGGGTACCTATCTGACCTGCGAGGAAAACTGGAACGGCTATTTCTCCAACGAAACAGGCGATGTTGAAGGCGAACTGGATCTTGACCGTAAATTCAACATTATCAAAGGCCAGACACGCTACGGCATCGTCAAGGGTGGTTTCGGCTACCGCTGGCATGAAGTGGACGAACGCTTTCGCGCTGACCTGCATCCCAATGAACCCAACCGGTTCGGCTGGGTCGTGGAAATCGATCCGTTCAATCCCTGGGATACGCCGGCAAAACGCACCGCGCTCGGACGTTTCAAGCACGAAAGCGCGATGGTTGTCGTCGACAAGAATAATCAGGTCGCCGTATATATGGGCGACGATGAACGCAATGAGTACGTCTATAAATTTGTTTGCACCAGAAAAATGAACCGCCGTAACCCGAGAGCAAATCGCGATTTGCTGGATGAAGGCACTTTATACGTAGCGCGTTTCGACGCCGATGGTTCCGGCGAGTGGTTACCGTTGATCTGGGGTCAGAACGGCCTGACACCGGAAAACGGTTTCGCCGATCAGGCCGAAGTACTGATTAAAACACGTCAGACGGCGGATCGTCTGGGTGCCACCATGATGGATCGTCCCGAGTGGATCGCCGCACACCCCGTTACCAACGAGGTTTACTTGACGTTGACCAATAACAACCGCCGCGGCAGTACACCGGTTTCCGGCAACAACTCCGATGGCGCCAGCAACGCCGGCAGCGCGCGTCCTGCCGTTGATGCAGCCAATCCGCGTCCGGACAATGATTACGGCCACATCATTCGCTGGCGCGATGACAGCGGCAATGTTCAGTCCTTGCACTTTGAATGGGATATTTTTGCACAGTGCGGCGATAAAGCCACAACCAAAACACTGGGCGGCAGTTACAATCCTGACGGTCACGACGGCTACACCGGCAATATCAATGGCGATGATTATGGCGCGCCCGACGGGCTCTGGTTCGACAAGGATGGACGTCTATGGATACAGACCGATCAGGCGGGTGACGCCACAGGCGACTGGGTCAACATCGGCGGAAATGTCATGCTATGCGCGGATGCGGAAACCGGAGAAACCAGACGCTTTCTGACCAGTCCGCCGCATTCTGAAGTCACCGGCGTGATCACCACGCCGGATGGCAGAACCATGTTTGTCGGTATTCAGCATCCCGGAGAAGATTGGGAAGCCGGATTCACCGAAAACTCGACATGGCCGGATAACGGCTTTAACGGCCCGACAACATTCGGCGGTTCAAGTCCATCGAAACCGCGCTCATCTGTGATCGTCATTACAAAAGACGATGGCGACGTCATTGGAAGCTAAGCGGAAAATGTAAAACCTGCTGTTTCCGCGTTTGACGCGATACAGCAGACCGAAGGGTGGCAATAAGCCACCCTTTTTTATCGACTATTTGCTGATGATGCTGGTAAAAGTTGAATTCAGGTCAGCGCGCTTTCCGGCACTAATAAAACCAGTTGTTTATGGAATCGCTGCTTCGAGAGATACCGTTTAATCTCCACGTAGCAGCGACTTAAAGAAATTTGCCAAAAACTTCTTTCTAGAAAGTGTAACGAATACCGCCCTGAAACAGGCGCGGCATTCCTGGAATTATTCCGCGGGTTCTATCCACAATGTAGACGTCATCTGTCAGGTTCTTGATCATGAAAAAGAACGTGGTTTTCAACGGCGCATGGTGATAATTGATCGCCAGATTAAAGATAGTATATGCATTAATCAGACCCGCTTGACCATTTTCTGAAGGTGCGACGGTGTTGGCGAAATCGGAAAATTGCTGGCTTACATGAACAGCTTCAATTTGTGAATCCAGCCCCCATTTAGCGAAACCCACCGCAGCCGTGACCAGATGCTCTGGCGCATAAGGCAAGCGGTTGCCGCTCACGCTGCCGGGTACGGCTACTCCCGTATCGACGCGCGTGAATGGAGACTCCTGTCGGGCAGTCGGCAGCCAGGTGTAAGCGGTTCGAATATACGTACCTAATGGCATATCAACTTTACCGGAGAATTCAACCCCTTGGTAAAGGGTTTCGCCTTGTGCAAGCGGTGTGCTTCCCCCCGCAATCGAGCCTACCGCAATCTGTTTCTGGAAATCATTGCGAAAGAAAGAAGCCTGCAGGTTAACGCCTTCCATCACATTTACCCGTGCGCCAACTTCCCAGTTAACCGATTTCTCCGCACCGACATCGGTACTAGTTCCGGTGCCGCCAATAACATCCTCGGTGCGTGGGGGCGCGAAGCCACGGTGCGCACTTGCAAATGCGGTTACCTTACTGTGCGGATTCCACGTCAGACCGAGGCTCGGCAACCAAGCATCCAGATTGTCGCTGCCACCTACGCCATTCAGTCGGTTTCTACGTTCAAAATCAATATATTCATACCGTATTCCAGGCGTTGCCGTAAACTGGCCAAGATTAAAACGGTTGGTCATAAACCAGGAATAAGCCTGGGTCTCCCGTACATTGTCTTCGCGCAGTCCATTTTGTGTTGCATCAAACTGCCCGATATTCACCTGACGGCGATCCTGTGTTTCAAAGTGTGCCCGGAAACCGAAATCAAGATTGCTATGTACACCGAGCAGATTATGGTTGTATCTTAAACGCGGCTCCACACCCCAAGTATAGTATTCGCGTAAGCGCCCCTGCATTCCACAGGTATTAACGTCTATCACCTGACCATTAGCTCGCGCCAAGGTAAAATCGCTGCCGCACTGTGAATCGGAAGTTGTGCTCGATGCTCGCCACCAGTCCCGGTCAAACCGGGCGAAATAAAGATTGGTGGTCAATGACAAATCATTGGTGATGAAGACGTCATGCGTAGCCGACAAACCGACTCGACCACTGTTGAATTTATCATTCTTAAACGGATTATAACGCGCACCAAAGGTATTAAATTCCGCGGTCGTCAAGCCACTGTAAGTGAGTTGCGAATCCTCGGTATAATAATTCGCACGCAGTGTTAGCGCCTGATTATCCGTCAATCCAACCACGTATTTCAGATTGTAGTCGCGCAGCTCACTGTGGATATTATCGCGCGCGCCATCCGATTGTTTATGGGTAAAATCAAAAAGAAGTCCCCTGCCACCGACTTGCAGCTTGCCATTGAAATAATCGCGGCTGCCACCTATTGCCTGGATATGACCACCGAATTTCTGCGGCGGCGTCGGCGTAATATAGTTAATTACGCCACCGATCGTTTGCGGGCCAAAACGGATTTGATCCGCCCCCTTAAGCACCTCTATACTATCAAAACGCTCAATGGGTGGGTGGAAATAGCTGGCATTGTCACCATAGGGTGCATAGGACAGAGGAACACCATCTTCCAGCAGATTGATTTTGGTCGAACGTGTCGGATTCAAGCCGCGTATGCCGATATTGGGCCGCAATCCCAAGCCTTCTTCATCACGCGCATGAACGCCGGGCACCTTGCGTAATGCTTCGTTAACCGTGAAAACCCGGCTCTGCTCAAGTGTTTCCTTGTCGAGAACATTCGCCGTTCCAGAAACATTGGTCAGATTCTCGGGTACGCCGACAACATCAATTCGCGGCATGATGATTTGTTTTTTTTCCTGTTCTCCGGCTGTTTTATCCTTGTCAATCGCATCGCTTTGTTGTGCATGCAGCGATGAAGCAAAAACCGCAACAGATACAGCTGTAAAAAGCCTGTATTTGGAATACCGCATAAACCAATTCCTCCTTAAAATTAAATCAATATGCGGCCTGAACAACATTCCGCTTTTTTATTTATTTTACTTTGAACCCAAAATTCAATGACTTTCTAAGGCACACAAATGATGCAACACTTGTCCGCATTTCAGCCATAACTCTTCTTTTGTCAGACCCGCCAACTGCTATTGACCGGATTACCTGAAACAGCTGCTGTTGTTTCGCACCGGGGTCATACATCATTGCCATATCATTTACCATCCACTGTTTTCCATGCATTCGTCAGGAAAAATAGACTGCACCTGTATAGTCAATGCATGCCACTTGTTTTTTAATTTCCAATTATAAAAACACTAATACAAATAATGTTAATTCGCATTATATTGTATTAAATACTGAATTGTTAAGAAATTGTGAATATTTTGTGAAGTACCGATTCTATTTCATATTAACCGAAACAAAATAACTGGGATGGCACGATAAAACCCACATACGGTTTATTGAGATAAGCTTATAAAATTTATAATAATTTTAGATTGACAATGATCGCTAGCGTATTGATTCAAGGCAACGTTGTTACAAAACGTTCCAATAAACAAGAAAAGCTGACCATGTAAAATGCAGACGCTTTCTGACTAGTCCTCCACACTCTGAAGTTACCGGCGTGATCACCACTCCGGATGGCAGAACCATGTTTGTCGGTATCCAGCATCCCGGAATAGATTGGGAAGCCGGATTCACCGAAAACTCGGCATGGCCGGATAACGGCTTTAACGGCCCGACAACATTCGGCGGTTCAAGTCCATCGAAACCGCGCTCATCTGTGATCGTCATTACAAAAGACGATGGCGGCGTCATTGGAAGCTAAGCGGAAAATGTAAAACCTACTGTTTCCACGTTTAATGCGGCACAGCAGATCGATGAGTGGCGTTATAAGCCACTCTTTTTTATCGACTGTTTGTCGGCTGATGTTGGCAAGAATTGGAAAACGCTGTCTACGAAAGAAATGACCAGCGTTATCTGCTTTGCTCCTGAACCGGATAAATCAGAATAAGAATCTGATGCCCGCTGGCATGATTGAGATCGCTGAAATAAAGCTCGGCGAGAAATTCCTCGCCGTTCATGGCAGTGACTTTAAAATGATGACCAATGCGCGACAGAAACCGTAAATAGGAACTCACCCGCTCATCGCTTTTTTCGAGCAGATCGGTTTTTCCCAAGCCTGGCAACACCTGTGAAACATGCAACCGGTTACTATGCTGCATTGAATAATTCAGCAACCGGGCGCCTTGTTCGTTGATACCTACGATCAGTCCGTCGGTTGACAGCAGAAGTGTCGCGGCCTTGCCGGGAAGCGCGCAGTCCCGGGTTTGATCATGCGCGCATCGGTTACTGTTTCTGTCACTGCTTGATTGACGACCGTATTCATTGATCGGCCTCTTTTTCAGCCGCCAGCCAGTCATCCAGCTCATGTTCCGGTGCGAAGCCACGCGCCAGCGCTCTAAAATACGCCGCCACTTCAATACGAAAGCGTATATCCAAGTCATTATCCATGCCTATGTTCGCTTTTTTTGTTTTGCTCACCCTGTGCTTTTGCGTTGCAGACTTATTGTCTTTAGTGCTGGATTGCGTTTCGGAAATTGTCATCGCTGTTCCCCAATTGTTGTTCATGACTGCATGATGGCATTCTTTTATGACATTTTTCAGTCACTTGCATGACAAATGCAGCGTTTTGTCGTGATGGAGAAACGGCAGAACTTTTATTTTCTGAAAGCTTGTTGCGCGCTTTGAAAAAGCACAGTGATTAGCCTGTTGCTGTACAAATGAACAACGATCTCAATTGCGTGCAAAACAGCCTGTTACAGGACATGATTACGCATCATTTTCACCATGCCGCACATCATTGCCGCTGACCATGTACACCACATATTCTGCAAGATTGCGCGCATGATCGCCGATGCGTTCCAGTGATTTTAGAATCATGACGCTATTGACGATATAGCGCATATTTCGAGCATCTTCCAAAACGTATGAAGTCAGAACACGAAAACTCGTGCAGAATTCCTTCCCAAGATCATTAGACGCCAGCAGCGCTTTCGCGCGTTCCAAATCAAGCGTATGAAGAATTTCAAAAGCTTCCCTGAGCAGCGAACAGGCATGATCCCCCATAATACTGATATCACGCAGCATATGTGTGCCTGTAAGTCCAATTTCCTGGCTGCAGATCCTTGTTGACAACTGCGCAATCCGGGCAGCTTCATCACCGAGTCGTTCAAGATCAGTCACCATTTTTGAAAAAGCCATGACAGCCCGCAGGTCGCCGGCCAATGGCCTTTCTGTTGCGAGCACTTCGGTTATTGCGTTATCAATTATTTTTTCCAGCCGGTCTACCTGGCCTTCTTTTTCATTGACGCGCGCTAAAGTTTCTTGATCGGGTTGCTGAAAAGTGCTCAACGCTAATTGAATTTCTTCGGTTACCAGATCCGCCATGCGCAGAATTTCTTCATGCAGGCGATTGAGTTCGCCGTCAAAACGACGCAAGGTATGACCTTCAAACCGCGCGGGCATTTTATTATTCTCCCTGTAGTATTAGGAACGTAACCGCCTGTTAACCAAAGCGGCCGGTGATGTAGTCTTCCGTCAGCTGATGCAACGGATTCATGAAAATGCTTTCCGTCGTTCCCACTTCAATTAAATCACCGAGGTGAAAATACGCGGTACGATGCGAAACCCGCGCTGCTTGCTGCATTGAGTGCGTCACGATGACAATGGAGTACTCAGCGCACAATTCGCTCATCAGATTTTCAATGACAGCAGTTGCAATCGGATCCAGCGCCGAGCAAGGTTCGTCCATCAGAATGACTTCCGGATTAACCGCGATCGCACGCGCGATGCATAAGCGCTGCTGCTGGCCGCCAGACAGGCTGGTGCCCGGCTGATCAAGCTGATCCTTGACTTCCTGCCAAAGGCCCGCGTTTTGCAGACTGTTCACCACAATTTCGTCAAGATCGGTTTTATTCCGTGCCAATCCGTGAATACGCGGCCCGAATGCAATATTCTCGTAAATCGATTTAGGAAACGGATTCGGCTTCTGGAAGACCATGCCTACTTTCGCACGCAACGGCACAACATCAATGGCGCGGTCATTGACATTCAAGCCATCAAGCCAGATATTTCCAGTGACGCGACAGTTATCGATGGTGTCATTCATGCGGTTAAGGCAACGCAGAAAAGTGGATTTTCCGCAGCCGGACGGGCCGATCATGGCCATGATTTCATGCTGACCAATATCGAGTGTTACATTTCTTACCGCGTGCTTACTGCCGTAATGCACATTAATGTCCGTACAACGTATGCGCGGATTTTCAACAGCAGCGGTACCGACCGTCTGTCGATCTTCCCGCGGCACGGTAGCCGACGAAGTGGTCGCCCGGGTGTGTTTTCTGCGCTCTCCCCTGCGGCGTTCATTCGAAAAATTAATCGGTTTTCCCAGTACGGTTGACATGAAATTCCTCCTGATTTAAGCGATCACCATCGGCGTTCAAGCTTTTTGCGCAGAATTACCGCCAGCGCATTCATGGCAATCAAAAACCCCAGCAACACCATAATCGCGGCTGAAGTGCGTTCGATAAACGCGCGCTCCGGGCTGTCAACCCATAAAAAAATCTGCACGGGTAAAACGGTTGCCGGTTCAAAAATGTTGGCGGGAATATCGACAATGAACGCAACCATACCGATCATCAACAGCGGCGCGGTCTCTCCCAGTGCCTGCGCCATGCCGATAATGGTTCCGGTGAGCATGCCCGGTAATGCCAGCGGTAATACATGAAAAAAAACCGTTTGCATTTTTGAAGCACCCACGCCAAGTGCGGCTTCACGGATCGAAGGCGGTACAGCTCTGAGGGCCGCGCGGCTGGCAATGATAATTGTCGGCAGCGTCATCAGCGTCAGCACAAGGCCGCCAACCAGCGAGGCTGAACGCGGAAAGCTCATAAAATTGATAAACACCGCCAGTCCCAGCAATCCAAAAACGATGGAGGGCACAGCGGCGAGATTGTTGATGTTGACTTCAATCAAATCAGACCACCTGTTTCTGGGCGCGAACTCTTCCAGATAAACCGCTGTCGCAACACCGATGGGAAACGACAGGGCCAGCGTCACGGAGAGCGTGAGAATCGATCCCATCAGAGCTCCCCAGATACCGGCCAATTCAGGTTCTCTTGAATCGCCGGAGGTAAAAAACGCCGTATTGAATTTAAGTGACAAACGCGCCTCGGTCTCCAGCGTATCAAGCCACGCCAGCTGAACGTCGCGCAAGCGTCGTTCAGCTTCAGGCACATCGCGTTTGATGTAGCCTTTGACCAGCATGTCCACATCATCACTTGCCGTCACCCACACCCGGCTGGTCTGGCCGACCAGGGCAGGATCAGCCAGAATCCTGTCTCGCAGCTGATACGCTGCGCCGAAGCTGATCAGATCGTACAGCAGGCGCTGTTCCTGGCGGCTGGCAACCATTGGAAAGGCCGCTCTTAAGCTTTGCTTGACCAACCCGCCATAATCCGCAGTGGACAAAACTTCATAAACCCGCTCTCCAGACGGATCAAGTTTCTGTTCGTCAAAATGTATTTCGAGTTGAATATAGGTTTGCTGAAAAGCCGTGTAACCTTTCGAGATAATGCTGAAAAACAAAACACACAGAAAAGTCAAACCGAGCAACAGCGCCAGCAACCCTGTGTAACGGAACAACCGCTCAACAGCGCGCCTTCTGGTCAATCCGGCGTTAATCCGCTCAGCAGCGGAGCATTTATTTGATCGCTTATTCATATTGTTCGCGGTATTTTCTGACGATATACAAAGCGATGACATTCAGCGTCAAGGTCACGGCAAACAGCATCAACCCCAAGGCAAATGCCGCCAGCGTTTTGGGGCTGTCGAATTCCTGATCGCCGACCAGCAATGTAACGATCTGCACGGTAACCGTAGTGACCGATTCCAGCGGATTGGCTGTCAGATTTGCCGCCAACCCTGCCGCCATCACCACGATCATGGTCTCGCCTATGGCGCGGGATACCGCCAATAATATTCCGCCGGCAATGCCCGGCAACGCTGCAGGGACAATGACTTTCCTGATGGTTTCTGATTGTGTTGCGCCCAGGGCGTAGGCGCCATCACGTAATGATTGCGGCACTGCGTTAATGGCATCGTCGGAAAGCGATGATACAAAAGGAATAATCATAATACCCATCACGACACCCGCAGCCAGCGCGCTTTCCGAAGATACACTCAATCCCAGCGATTCGCCCCACCCTCGAACCAGCGGTGCCACGGTTAATGCGGCGAAAAAGCCATACACCACCGTTGGAATGCCTGCAAGAATCTCCAAAAGCGGTTTGCTTCTGGCGCGAATGGCCGGAGAAGCGTATTCGGATAAATAGATGGCCGTCATCAAGCCGAGTGGCACGGCAACTGTCATCGCAATCACAGATACCAGCAGGGTTCCGGCAAACAGCGGTACGGCACCGAATGCACCCGAAGAGCCTACCTGATCCGAACGTATCGCGGTTTGCGGGCTCCATTCCAGACCCAGCAGAAAATCCGTTAAGGGCACCATCTGAAAAAAGCGCATCGCCTCAAATAATACGGACAGCACGATACCCAGTGTCGTAAAGATCGCGATAGTCGAACAGATCATCAAAAAAATCAGCACGGTGCGCTCAACCTTGTTACGCGCCCTTTGCTGTACGTGAATCCGGCTCCAGGCGAACACAGCGCCGCCGGCGCCCAAAGTAACCACCAGAACAAACAACAATCCGCTGCTGATAGTTTGTATCAGATTGTAAAGTTGCGCGGCGGCAGTTATCTCGGGGGATACCTGCCCGGCGGAAATATTGTCCTTCGCCAGATTGACGATTTCATTCAATACAAGATTAAGCTGCTGTTCGGGTAGCGTAATGAAAGCATCGGGTAGGCTTGCAATTACAACGCTTGCCACAATCGCCGATTCAAAGAACAACCAGAGTGCGACGATGAACAGCGCGGGGATGGCACACCACAACGCCATGTAATAGCCGTAATATCCCGGCAGCGAATTCAGCGTCAGAACATTGCCGCCTGCAACTGCCAGCGCGCGCTGGCGCCCCAGATAAAAACTGATGGCTGTCATTGCGGCGAGAATGAATAAAAGAATGAATATCTGCATTGGAATCTGTCGAATCAATTCCGGTGGTAATACGCAAGTACCATCATTACGTCAGTCTTTGTCACTGAACAGATTGACTCGCAGCTGCCTGCTATTTTCGGCAAAGCGAATTCGCTCTTCTTCAGGCATGGGAATCAGTCCTTTGTCGGCAAGATAGCCGTCATCGCCCCATGCTTTCTCGCTGCTCAGTTCATGCAGAAATTCAGCGATACCCGGAATCATGCCGACATGCGCTTTCTTTACGTAAAGAAACAACGGCCTGGATATGGGATAGCTGCCATCCGCGATCGACTCAAACGTAGGTATCACGCTATCGACTGCCGCGCCTTGCATCTTGTCGGCGTTTTGATCCAGAAAACTGAAACCCAGAATACCCAATGCGCCGGAATTGGCCTCAAGCTTCTGTACAATCAGATTATCGTTTTCACCCGCTTCGACATAGACGCCGTCTTCGCGGATAGTGTGGCAAACTGACTTATACCGCTGTTCATCATTCTTTTTCAATGCGGCAATCCAGCCAAACTGTGCGCAGCCGTCTTCCATTGCAAGTTCCACAAATGCATCGCGGGTACCTGAGGTCGGCGGTGGACCCAGTACTTCGATCGCTACATCCGGCAGATCGGGATTGACTGTCTTCCAGTTTTTGTGCGGATTGACGATCAAATACTCACCACCCTGAGGATCCGGAATATGCTTCGCCAGTGCCAGAAATAGATCTTTCCGGCTTAACGCCAGCCGGCTCGCTTTTCTGGAACTGCCGATCGCTATGCCGTCGTAACCGATTTTAACTTCAATGATTTCAAGCACACCGTTCGCAACGCACGCATCAATCTCTGACTGTTTGATTGCACGCGACGAGTTGGCAATATCGGGATAGCGGGCGCCAATGCCGCCACAGAAAAGCTTGAATCCCCCACCTGTACCGGTAGATTCCACTTTTGGTGTTTTAAATCGGGTTGTCTTGCCGAATGTTTCCGCAACCACCGTCGCGAACGGATACACCGTCGAGGAACCCACAATACTGATGAAATCGCGCGTTGTCTGCGCCGATGCCTGCGCGGCGAACATAAAGCACATCGCCACACACAAACTGATGTTTCTTGTCATTTTTCATTCCCTGAGCCAATGCGATGACGAAAGGCCGCGACTGTTCATATAAAAACGATCGCGAAACGCATCATCACCGTTCAAGAGATATTGTCACGCTTTCGTATGACAAAATGATGACATGACGTCACATTGTCCGCGTTACTCGTCTTAACGAGTTGTTGCGCAAGGCGTTGATGACAGGTTCGACACAAGGGAAAATTGGGCGACGCAAGCAAACACAGCTGACCTCAATGCGGTTGTCGCCGGATAACAGAAAAGTTTATCTGGCTTGTTTTTTTACTGCATGATCTATTCGCCGGCCTTCGGGCGATCAATAATTGAGAATAAAGCCGATCCGGAAGCTCACCGGTTCGACAGGATGAAAATGGAAGTCATTCACACCCGCCAAGGACTCTCCCGGCAAGCGCGAGGTATAGAAATACGTGATCGCATCATCCTTGCGATTCAGCATGTTGAATACT